>JBFJMD010000229.1:0-5009 GCA_041634115.1 Thermoanaerobaculia bacterium
AGGCGCGGCGGATCGAGGCGAACCGGCACCAGTGGGAGTAGGGGCCGCGGCCGGGGAGCCGCCGTCGACGCGGCCGCGGCGGTCCCGGCGGCCACTGGCGCCGCGAGCGCTGCTCGCCCTGCTCGCTACGCTCGCGGCCCTCGTCCTCGTGGAGGCGGTGCTGCGGGCGACCGGCAGATCGCTCTACCCGGCGCCGCTCTATCCGGGCGACGTGGAGGCCGAGATCGACCGCACCGTCGATCCGCTGATCGGCTGGAAGCTCCCCCCGGGCGAGACCCTGATCGACGAGACCGCCGACTTCCGGGTCGCCTACCTGGGCAACCCCCAGGGCTTCCGCTCGCCGCACGACTTCTCGCGGCCGGCGCCCGGCCGGCGCGTCGTCTTCCTGGGCGACTCCTACACCTTCGGCAGCGGGGTGGAGGACGACGAGACCTTCGTCGCCCGGCTCGAGCGGAGGCTCGCGGACACGACCTGCTACAACCTCGGCGTCGGCGGCTTCGGCATCGACCAGATGTGGATGACGCTCGAGCACTACGGGCTGCCGCTGGAGCCCGACGCCGTCGTCCTGACGTTCATCCGCAACGACCTCGACCGCAGCCTCTCGGCTTTTCGCGACGGGCACATCTGGCTCGCGAAGCCGACGTTCCGCCTGGTCGAGGGCCGCCTGGAGCCGCTCACCCCGGAGAACCGGCCGCCGCCGCTCACCCGGTGGGTCCAGCAGGAGCTCCGTCTCTCCGGCCTCTGGCGGCGGCTCGAGAGCTCGCTCTCGCGGCGCTTCGCCGTGGGCTACCGCTGGCGCCTCAACCGCGCCCTCTTCGAGCGGATCCGGGACGTCACCCGGGGCGCGGGCGCCGGCCTGCTGGTGGTCTACGTTCCGATCAACCGCGGCCACGCGGCGCCGCTCTTCGAGCGGGAGTTCCGGGAAATGGGGATCGACTTCCTCGATCTGGGACCGCTGCTGCCCGAGGACCCGGCGGCCCTCTTCTACCCGCGCGACCGCCACTTCAACGCCGCGGGCCACCGCTTCGCCGCCGACGCGATCGAAGAGCGCCTGCGGCCGGTCATGCGCTATGCTCGGTGATCTCGAACCGAAAGGAGGACTCGACGATGAGAAAAGCGATGCTTTGGTCCCTGGTTCTTGCACTGGCGCTGGCGGCGGCGCCGGCCGTCGAGGCGGGCGGCGTGAGAGCGGATGAGGCTCTCGACCAGTTGAGGTCGCTGGCGGGCACCTGGAACGGCGAGGCCCGGGGCGAGGGCGAGGAGGCGAAGGCCGAAGCGGAGCAGGCGGCTCCGGTGGTCCACGAGATCCAGGTCTCCGCCGCCGGCACCGTGGTCATGGAGACCATGAACCCGGGCACCGAGCACGAGATGATCAACATGTACCACCTCGACGGCGAGGAGCTGGTGCTGACCCACTACTGCGCCAGCGGCAATCAGCCGACGATGCGGCTCGACCGCGAGCAGAGCACCGCCTCGAAGCTGGTGTTCGACTTCACCGGCGGCACCAACCTCGACCCGGCGGTCGACGTGCACATCCACTCCGCGGTGATCACGCTGAAAGAGGACGGCAAGGTCGAGAGCTCCTGGACCGGCTGGGCCGGCGGCAAAGAGGCCGGCGTGATGAACTTCCACCTCGCCCGCGGCGAGTAGGCTCGCGGCGGCGGGGCGATCCGGGTCCGGATCCTCCGGCGGGAGCGCGGGGGCGGAGGGTCCTCATCTTCACCGAGGAGGGAGACGCGACATGATCGCGAGAACGTGGCTCGGTGCCGTGCCCGCCGAGCGGGCCGACGCCTACCACCGGTACCTGCTGCGCACGGGGGTCCCCGACCTCAAGGACACGCCGGGAAACCGGGGGGTGTACGTGCTGCGCAGGCGGGACGGAGCGCGCGCCCACTTCCTGATGATCTCGCTGTGGGACTCCCTCGACTCGATCCGCGCCTTCGCCGGCGACGACGTCGAGCGGGCCCGCTACTACCCGGAGGACGACGACTTCCTGGAGGAGCTGGAGCCCACCGTGACCCACTACGAAGTGCTGGAGGCGCCGTGAGCGAGAGCCGCCTCGCGCGGGTCCTCGCCGCCGACGGCAAGACCGAGGCCGCGGTGCTCGTTCCCGTGTTCCGGGACGCCGCGGGCGAGCCGGTCCTGGTGCTGGTCAGGCGCCGGGAGGGGGGCGACCACGGCGGCCAGATCGCCTTCCCCGGCGGCAAGCGCGAAGCGGGCGACGGCTCCATGCTCGCCGCCGCCCTGCGCGAGACCGAAGAGGAGATCGGGGTGAGCCCGGACCGCGTCGAGGTGCTCGCCGATCTGCCGGAGGTCGAGACGCGGACGACCGGGTACCGGGTCTTTCCCTTCCTGGTGCGCGTCGCGCCGCCGTCGCGCTGGCGGCCCGCCGAGGCCGAGATCGCCGAGGTCCTGGAGGTGCGGCTCGAAGACCTCGCGCGCCCGGAGGCCCGGGGGCGCGCGGTGGAAGCCTTTCCGACCTGGCCCGAGCCGCGCGAGGTCCCCTTCTTCCGGGTGGGCCGCCACCGGCTGTGGGGCCTGACGTACCGGATCCTCGAGCCGCTGCTGCCGAAGCTCGTCGCCGGCGAGTGGCGGATCTAGCCCTCGTCCGCCCGGCCCGTTCGAGAGGAGAACAGAGCATGAAGATCGTCACCCGCGCTCTCGCCCTGCTCGCGCTCTATCTGGGGGTCGTCCTCTTCGCCGGGCTATTCTGGGATCGCCAGCTCCTGCTCGTGGGGCTCTACGTCGCGATGAGCGCCCTCGCGCTCTGGGCCTGGGGCTCGCGCGAGGTGGTGGCGATCTTCGTCGCCGGGTTCTTCCTGGGCCCCGCGGGGGAGACCGTGGCCGTGCGGCTCGGAGCCTGGGAGTACGCCTCGGCCAGCGGACCGGTGCCGATCTGGCTGCCGCTCGCCTGGGGGCTGACCTCGATCTTCCTGCTGAAGCTGTCGCACACGCTCACCCCGGCGGCGCGCCGCGGCGACCGGACGTAGGCCGATGACGGCGAGCGCCGGCCATCCGGGGGCGACGGGAGCGCCGCCCGACTCGTCGGCGCCCGCGCCGAGAGCCTCGCCGGCGCGAGTCCTGGGGGCCTGGGCGGCGCTGGCGGCGATGGTGGCGGTCGAGGGGTGGGTTCTGCTCCCGTCGCGCTCGACGGGGTCGGTGTTGGCCGCGGCGGTCGTCGCCATCGTCGGGATCCTGGCCCTTGCGCGAACCCGCCGGCGCCCGTTCCCGCGGGCCGCGGCGGCCGCCGGAAGCGCCTCCTACGGGCTGGTCTGCTCGCTCCTGATCTCAGCCCACCTCGTCGCGGTGCTCTCGCGGCCGCTGCGGCAGGGCCTGGAGGCGTTCGAGTACGACTTCCGCTTCTACGCGCTGGGCCTGGTCGGCACGCTGATCCTGATCCAGGGCGTGCGCTCGATCGCCAGCGTTCGCGGGCTCCTGGCCGGCGAGGGGCCGGCGCGGCGGCGGGCGCTCTCGGCGACCTGGATCCTCCTGGCCGTCAACCTGCCGCTCGTGCCGATCCAGGACTTCGCGGTCGCCTTTGCCGGCGGCGGTGCCGCGAACGCGCTGCTGCTGTGGATCGCCCGCGAGCGGTGACTCGCGACCGGCCGGCGGCGGCGCCGGACCGGCGCCGGCTCAGCCGGCCCTGGCGAGCAGCCGGTCGAGCGTGAAGCGCCCGCCGCCGGCGAGGACGAAGGTGAGAAAGACGCTCGCGTAGAGCAGCGGGAACTCCTTGTCGCCCCAGGGGTCGCCGGCGTGGTGGACGAGCGCGGCGACGAGCATGGTGACGACGACGGGGATCGCGGTCCAGCGGGTCTTCAATCCGAGCATGACGAGCAGCGCGCAGACGAACTCGGCGAAGGCGGCGAGCGCCAGGCTGGGCACCGGGCCGATGCCGAGCGGATCGGGGAAGTTGGTGCGTCCGGCGAGCACGCCGGTGACCTTTCCGAAGCCGTGGCCGAGCATCATGGCGCCCGCGGCGAGGCGGAGAAAGAGCAGTCCGAGATCGGTTTTCATGCGGGACCTCCGGGTGGGGGAGAGGCGCCAGTATACTCGGGCGTCGAGTCGGCAGTCGAACAGCGATGTCTGATCTCACCGCGATCTTCGCCGGGGCCCTGGCCGCCCTCGTGCTGGCCGCGCTGGCGCGGCTGGGCGGCCGCCGGCTGGAGGGCTGGGTCTGGCCCGCGGGGCTCGTGGTCGCGGCGCTGGTCTACGTGGTGGCGGCGGCGCGGCTCGGCGCCGGCAAGGCGCTGCTCGTCGAAGCGGCCGGGCTGGCGGCGTTCGGAACCGTCGCCCTCGTCGGCCTCCTCTTCTCGCCCCTCGTCGTGGCGCTCGGCTGGGTGGTGCACGCCGCCTGGGACGTGGTGCTCCACTCCGGATCCGGAAGGCCGGGCATCGTGCCGGGCTGGTACCCGGCGCTCTGCGTCGGCTTCGACCTGGCGCTCGGCGCGTACCTCGCGATCTCGCTGCGCGGCGGCGGCGTTCTGCGCCGCCGGCCGGCGGAGAGCCCGCCGCCGGCCGCGGCGGCGCCCGCCGCACCGGCACTCGACTGGGAGGTGGACCCCGCCGCCGAGACCGACCCGCTGGCCGAGCGGCCGCTCGCGCCGCGAGATTCGCGCGAGTAGACGGCGGTGCGCCCCCGCGGCCCGCTCCGCCGCCGCCCTCTGCTCGCGGTCGGCCTTCTCGTCGCGTCCTGCGCCGCGCCGGGCATCTCCACTCCGTTTGCGCCCGCCGGCGTGGGCGGCGGCGAGGGTGGCCGGGGGGCGGCGGTCCTGGTCGTCTATTTCAGCCGCACCGGCCACACCCGGACGATGGCCGAGGCCGTGGCGGAGGGGGCGCGCGCGGTCGCGGGGACGCGGGTGCGCCTCGCCACGGTCACCGAGGCGACGATCGAGGAGGTGCTGGCGGCGGACGCCGTCGTCGTCGGCAGCCCCGTCTACAACGCCAACGTCGCCCCGGAGGTCCAGAGCTTCATCAACGCCTGGCCGTTCGAAGGGGCGCCGCTGCGCGGC
>JBFJMD010000230.1:0-5005 GCA_041634115.1 Thermoanaerobaculia bacterium
ACCGGGCGGGTGGATCGCCTGGAGGTGACCTGGCCGGGCGGCCGCAAGGTCCGCTACCTGGAGCTCCCGCCCCGCCGCCGGATCGCTCTCGCCGAGTAGCGGTCTACTCGCCGGGCGCGCGCAGGTGGTTCGAGGCGCAGCGGTAGCCGCCGTTGCGCCGCACGCTCTCGGCGAGGGTCGGGAACAGGACGAGCTCGACCCCCGCCGCGGCGAAGGCGCGCGCCGCCTCGCGATCGCCGGCGGCGAGCCCGGAGGCGAAGCCCTCGGCGGTCCAGCCCTCGCCCCGGCGCTCGACGACGACGTTGTTCCAGCCGACGAGGAACTCGGGGTCCGGGCTCCGCGCGGCGTCCTCGAGGAGCTCGGTCGGCACGAGCAGCAACGGCAGCCGGGCGACGGAGTGCCCGGCGTCTGCGAGCTCGGAAGCGACGAGGTCGAGGAAGGCGGCGAGCCCGGGCGCCCGCCCCTGCCGCTGCGCCGCGGCCAGCCTGCGGCGCAGCTCCTCGCCGGCCGGCCGCAGCCGGTAGGTCCGGCGCAGGCCCTCGAGGTCGGCGGGCGGGAGGCCGGCGACGAGGTCCGCGCCGCGGCCGGGGTCGCCGACCAGGAACGCCGACCGGCTGGCGCCGATCGATCCCGTCGAGACCGGCGGCGCCGGGAGAACCGTCACCACGGAGTCGAGGTCGAAGCCGGCGCCGCCCCCGAGCCGCCCCATCGCCGCGGCGCTTTCGCCGTCGCTCCCCGCGCGGGGGAGCGGGTGGACGAAGCGGGCCGGACGGCCGTAGAGCCCCTCGAGGTCGGCGGCCGCCCGCTCGACCGCCGCCAGGTAGCTCGCGACGCCGGCGGCGCGGGCGAAGCGCTCGACCGGCACCTGCTCGAGCCCCAGGATCTCGAGCGCCCGCCGCTCCAGGGTGTGGATCGAGACCCACAGCGCGTCGGACCCGATCAGGATGTGGCCGTTGTGGAAGGGAATCGGCGAGACGCTCCAGGCGGGCCCGCCGAGGGCGCGGTCGAGATCCGGCGGCAGCCCGCCGACGAGCAGCCGGCCCATCAGCGCGTCCTCCTCGCGCCCCCGCTGGCGGTAGGGGCGGACGAGGACCACCGGGCGGCCGCCGGGATCGCGCAGGAAGGTCATCGGGTCGCGCGGCCAGGGCGAGTAGGGCCGGCCCCAGGTCTCGACCAGGGCCAGGCCGAGGCGGCCGGCCGCCGGGCGCAGGCGCGCGCGCATCGGCAGGTCGGCGAGCACCGCGAGACGCCGCTGCGGCGAGTGCCGGCGCACGGCGGCGAGAAGCGCCTCCGCCTCCTCCGGGTCGAAGAACTCCGAGGTGAGCGAGAAGACCGAAAGCGCGATGGGTCCCGCCTCCGCCGCCTCCAGGCCGCCGGAGTAGGGCAGCTCCCGCTCGCGGCTGGCGCGCGGGATCGACCCCCAGGCGCGGGCGACCCGCTCCGAGAGCTCGAAGTCGAAACCGGGGACGCGGTTGAGCTGCACCAGGACGAGCTCGCGCAGGGCCGCCGGGGCCGCGGGCCGGAGGGCGCCCTCGAGGACCGGCGCCAGCCTTTCGCGCAGACGCCCGTCCGCCGCGAATCGCCCGCCGTCGAGGACGAGCAGGTCGAGCAGCCCGGCGACGCTCTCCGCGCTCCAGGCCTCGGGATCGGCGGCCAGCCGCTCGGCGCGGGCGCGGGCGGCGGCGGCGAGGTAATCGCGCAGCTCGCCGGCCAGCGGCTCGCCGGCCGCGGCGAGGGCGGCGCCGAGCGTGCGCAGCTCGTCGCCGCCGGCGCCCTCGAGGCCGAGCGCCTCGGGCGGGCGCTCGGCGAGCAGCCGGCGGGCGGCCGCGCACTCGGGGCAGGCCTCGGGCTCCGTCGCGTCCGGCGCCGGCCCGGCCGCTTCGCAGGCGAAGGCGAGCGCCGCGGCGAGCGCGATCCACCCGCTCGCCGCTCGCCGGCCTCGGGTGCCGGAGCTCAAGGCGAGCGGAGCCCCGCGAGGTTGGCCGCCGCCACCTCGTCGTCGGGGTTGATCTCCAGGACCTTCTCCAGCAGGCCGCGCGCCTCCGCCGTCTGGCCGCGCTCGATCAGGATCACCGCCAGGTCGTTCATCGAGGCCGTGTGCTGCGGCGCCGCGGCGAGCGCCTTGCGGAAGTCGGCCTCGGCGCCGGCCAGCTCGCCCAGGGCCATCCGCACCGTGCCCCGCAGGTAGAGGGCGTCGGGGCTGCCGGGGGCGGCGGCGAGCACCTCCTCCGCGACCGCGCGCGCCTCGCGCGGGCGCTCGAGCGCCAGCAGGATCCGGCCCTCGGCGAGCGACGGACGCAGGTCGCCGCGGGCGAGCCCCTTCTCGGTGCGGGCGACCCGCAGCGCCTCCTCGCCGCGGCCGGCGGCGAGCAGCTCGAAGGCCCGGCGCAGCTCGCGGCCGGTGGGATCGGAGAGCTCCTGGCGGGCGCGGCGGTCGACGCTGGAGGTGGGCGGCTCCGCCGCGGCGAGCTCGCGGAAGCGGGCGAGCGCCGACTCCGCCTCCTCGCGCCGCCCCAGCCCGGCGAGCGTCTGGCCCAGCGCCTGCCAGGACTGCTTGTCGCCGGGCCGCAGGCGGGTGGCGGTCTCGAGGTGGGGCAGGGCCGCGGCGTAGTCGCCGCCCAGGAGCCGCCAGCGTCCGTACTCGCGGGCGATCCCCGCGGCGGTCTCTTCGGGGAGGTCGGCGCCGCGCCCGCCCGCGGCGACCCGCTCCGCGAAGGGCGCCAGGGTGGCGAGCGCCCCCGCGAGGTCGCCGCTCTGGTACTGGGCCTGGGCGAGCTGCAGCGCCACCGAAGGACTGCCGCCGACGTGGTCCTTCAAGACCGCGACCGCCTCGGCCGCCTGACCGGCCGTGGCATGGGCCTCGGCGAGGAGGCGTCGCAGGTCGCCCGCGATCTCCGGCGGCGGGCTCTCGGCGAGCGGCTTGAGCGTCGCCAGGGCCCCCCAGGGATCCCCCTTGAGCAGCAGCACGTGGCCCCAGAGCAGCCGCACCCGCGGCCGGTCCTGGGGCAGGTCCGAGAGCAGCTCCTCGGCCTCCGGCACCCGCTGGAGCTGCACCGCGCAGAGCGCCGCCGCGGTCCGCGCCTCGGCGTCCTCGGGGTGGGCGCGAGCCCAGGGCAGGAGCAGCTCGTAGGCCTCGGCGAAGTCGCCGCGGGCGCCGCGCAGCAGCCCCAGCTCGCGCGCCGCCGGGGTGCCCGGGCTCTCTTCGAGCGAGCGCTGCAGGTAGTGCTCGCCCTGACCCCGCTGGCCGACCGCCAGCGCCGCGCGGCCGGCGTTGTAGAGCACCGCGGGCTCCGCGTCCTCGCTCTCGGCCAGCGGCTGGAGCAGACGCAGGGCGTCGGCGGCGCGGCCGGTCTCGAGGTAGAGGGCGCCGAGGATCGCCAGCACCCGCACCTCGGCGTCCGGGCGGCGGCCGAGCGGCTCGAGCAGCTCGACGGCCTCGTCCAGCCGGTCGTCGTTCATCGCCTCGAGCGCGCGCCGGATCGTCGTCTCGGTCGATTCGCCGCCCCCCTCCGGGGGCTGGGGCGCCGCGACCGCCGCGGCCGCCAGCAGGATCGCGAGCGGGATCGCCGGGATCGCCTTCATCGGCCCGATCCCCCGTGTCGCTGGTGGTCGTGCGCGGGGCCCGTCCGGCCCTTGCCGAGCGCGATTCTCGGCGGCTCGAGCCGCTCGAGCGCGGGCTCGCCCTCGACCGCCCGGTAGAAGCCGTCCAGCGGGACGCCGGCGAAGGTCTGCCGGAGGCCGCTTCCCGGCCAGCGGATCTCGATCGACTCGATCGCCGCGGCCGCTCCCAGCCCGATCTCGGCCTGCAGGCTCGAGGCGCCGAAGGAGCCGCCGCTGCCGACCTGGACGTGCACGGACCGGGAGCCCTCGGCGTCGCGCACGCGGACGCCGATCCGGCCGCCGACGGCGAAGCGGTTGGCGCGCCGGCCCTCGAGCCGCAGCACGATCCAGCGGTGGCCGAAGCCGGGGTTCTCGTAGAGCGCGTTGTAGAAGCCGTCGGCCGGAAACGCGCCCCCCATCTGGGCGAAGAGGTCCTGGTCGCCGTCGTTGTCGAGATCGGCGAACGAGATGCCGTGCCCCTTCTGCAGGTGGCCGAAGCCGCCGTCGAAGGTGACGTCCAGGAAGCGGCGGCCGCCGACGTTGCGGAACATCGCGTTGGGCATCACCGCCTCGAGGTTCGGCACCCCGGTGCCGAGGTAGAAGTCCTGATAGCCGTCGTTGTCGAGGTCGCCGTAGTTGGCCCCCATCGGCAGCTGCGGCCGCCAGAGGCCGGCCGAGATCGAGACCTCGGTGAAGCGGCCGCCGCCGTCGTTGCGGTAGAGCAGCGGATGCCCCCCCGCGGTGGTGAACCCCAGGTAGGAGGCCGAGATCTCGGGGAAGTAGGTGCCGTAGTCGGCGACGAAGATGTCGAGGTCGCCGTCGTTGTCGAAGTCGAAGAACCAGGAGGGGAAGCTCGCCGCCTCCGGCTCGGTGACCCCGGCCTCGGCCGCGACGTCGGTGAAGGTGCCGTCGCCGTTGTTGCGGTAGAGGCGGTTGGGGCCGAAGTTGGAGACGTAGAGGTCGGGATCGCCGTCGTCGTCGTAGTCCCCCCAGGCCACCGACTTGGCGAAGCGCAGGTTGGTGACGCCGGCGGCGCGGGCGACGTCGACGAAGGTGCCGTCACCCCGGTTCCGGTAGAGCTGCGAGGGGTAGGGGTTGCCGGTGCGGCCGATGAGCTGCAGCGGGTCGGCCTGGGAGATCGGCGACTCGTTGCCGACGTAGAAGTCGAGGAAGCCGTCGCCGTCGAAATCGGCCCAGCCGGCGGCCTGGGTCGGATAGGCGGGGAAGGCGACCCCGGCGGCCGCCGTCACGTCGACGAAGCGGCCCGCGGGGCGGTCGAGGTCGTTGCGGAGCAGCGTGTTGCGGATCTGGCCCATGTCGCCGAGCCAGGCGCCGCGCAGCACCAGGATGTCGAGACGGCCGTCGTTGTCGTAGTCGGCGTGTACCAGGTTGAGGCCGCCGAGCT
>JBFJMD010000231.1:0-4991 GCA_041634115.1 Thermoanaerobaculia bacterium
CGCCGCGGAGCGTCCTCGAGCAGCGAGACCGCCGCCGCGGCCATCCCCTCGACGTCGCCGGGCGGCAGCAGGAATCCGTTCTCGCCGTCCACCACGACCTCGGGCAGCCCGCCGACCCGGGTGGCGATGACCGGCACCTCGCACGAGAGGGCCTCGAGCGCCGCCAGGCCGAAGGACTCCGTCTCCGACGGCAGCAGGAAGAGGTCCGCGCCGACCAGCACCGGCTCGACCGCCGGCAGGTGGCCGACGAAGGTGATCGCGTCGCAGGTCCCGCACTCGCGGCAGCGCTGCTCGATCTTGGGCCGGTCCGGGCCGTCGCCCACCAGCAGCAGGCGCGCCGGCATCTTCGCCAGGACGCGCTCGAAGACCGCGACGACGTCCATCACCCGCTTGACCGGCCGGTAGTTCGAGATGTGGACCAGGATCTTCTCCCCCTCCTGCGCCCAGCGCCGCGCGCCCGGCAGGTCGCGGGCCGCCTCGTAGCGCCGCGGATCGACGAAGTTGGGCACCACCTCGATCGGCTTCCGGACCCCGAGCTGCTCCTCGGTCGATCGCTTGAGCGCCTCGGAGACCGCCGTCACCGCGTCGCTCTTCTCGATGCCGAAGCGGGTGGTCTCGAGGTAGTTCGGGTCGTTGCCGACCAGGGTGATGTCGGTGCCGTGCAGCGTCGTCACCACCGCCAGCGGCTGCGGCTCCAGGATCTCGCGGGCGAGCACCGCCGAGACCGCGTTGGGCACCGCGTAGTGCACGTGCACCAGGTCCAGGCTGTGGTGCCGCGCCACCTCGACCAGCTTCGTCGCCAGCGCCAGCGAGTACGGCGGGAAGTCGAAGAGCGGGTACTCCGGGACCACCACCTGGTGGTAGGCGAGGCGCGGATCGCCCAGCTCGAGCCGCGACGGCAGGGCGTAGCTCACCACGTGCACCTCGTCGCCGCCGCGGGCGAGCGCCATCGCCAGCTCGGTCGCGACCACGCCGGAGCCGCCGAAGGTCGGATAGCAGCTGATCCCGACCCTCATCGGACTCCCCGCGGCAGCAGCGACCAGGGGTCCGCGACCGCCAGCGGCAGCCGGCTCCCGAAGGGCTCGCCGTAGCCGGCGCCGATGAGGATCCCGTAGTGGCGGGCGCGGCCGTCCACCGCGAGCCGGTACTCCGGCGACGAGATCAGGGTCTTTGGCTCGGACCGCTCCGCCCCGGACCCGGGCTGGTGGAGCTGGCTGCCGTAGCAGGCGAGAGCCTCGAGCTTCTTCTCCCAGGTCTCCGTCACGTCGACCACGAACGCGGGCTCGAAAGGATCGTGCTGCATGTAGTGAAAGACCGCGGCCGGGCGATGGGGACCTTCGCCGCCGGGCCGGCCGCGCTTGGCGAGGCCGGCGTAGAAGCAGGCCGCCTTGACCAGGCGGTAGGCGCGGTCGTGGTCGGGGTGGCGGTCCGCCGGCGGCGGGCCCAGCACCAGCTCCGGCCGCAGCCGCCGCAGGACGGCGATGAGCGCCTCCTCCTCTTCTCCGCCGGTCCGCAGGCCGCCGTCGCCGCAGTCGAGGAGCTCGACGACCGCCGCCCCGAGCGCGGCGCCGGCCCGCTCCGCCTCGCCCCGCCGCTCTTCCGGGGTGCCGCGCGTCCCCGCCTCGCCGCGGGTCAGATGCAGGATCCCGACCCGCCGGCCCCGCTTCGCCAGCAGGGCGAGGGTGCCGCCGCAGCCCAGCTCGACGTCGTCCGGGTGGGCGCCGATGGCGAGTACGTCGACCGTCATCCTCTCGCTATCCGGGGCAGATCACCTGCAGGCGGCGCGGGTCGAGCGCCAGCTGCTCGAAGAAGGCCTCGACGAACCGCTCGCCGTATTTGCCCGGGAAGTGGGCCGCCGACAGCACCCGCTCCTGCAGCGCGCCGAGCGGCCGGCAGGCGGATCGCAGGTCCTCGGCCCGCGAGCGGGCCAGCTCGCCGCGCCGCGCGACCGCCGACGCCGCCCGGCCGGCGAAGGCCTCGAGCGCCCGCTCGATCTGGCCGCGGGTCTTGCGCCACGGCCCCTCGAGGTTGGGGTCGATTCGCAGGGCGCCGTCCTTGAGCCGCTCGAGCAGCTCCTCCATCCCGGCCCGCGCCGGCGCCACCAGGTCCTCCTCGCGGCCGCCCGCCAGCGCCCGGTCGAGATCGAGGTCGGCGGCGACGAGCTCGTCGAGCGAGAGCTCGAGCCCCGCCAGCTTGTCGAGCTGGTGGCCGCCGAGGACCAGCGCCTGCGGCCGCAGGAACACCGCCGGCGGAGCGAGGCCGAGCAGGTCGTAGAGCGGCGCCACCTGCGGGGCGTAGGAGACCTCGCCGGGGCCGAAGACCAGGATCGAGGTGCCGAGGATCGCGTCCTGAACCGCCGCCCGCGCCAGCACCCCGGGGCTGACGACGGCGGGGTTCTCGTCGATCGCCGCGAGCAGCCAATCGACGCCCTCCTCGAAGCCGTCCTCGCCGCGCAGCGCGAAGCGGTCGCCCTCCCGCCACTCCACCCGCCGCCGCTCCCGGCCGTGGACCACGAACAGCGGGCTCGCCCCCGGCTGCGGCTTGACCTGGAGCTCGTGGCCGCGCCCGGCGATGCGCTCGTCGCGCTCCGCCGAGGCGGCCTCGAGCTCGCTCCGCAGCTCCACGATCCGCCGCAGCCAGGGCCGCTCGGCCGCCTTGACGGCCGGCAGCGAGGCGTCGAGGAGCAGCGGGCAGCGCTCGCCCAGGAGCTCGACCATCAGCCGGCAGAAGGCCTCGCCGAAGCGCACGTCGGGGCGGTAGATCTCGGCGAGGCGCGTCGCCCACCCCGCCCAGCGCTCGCCCGGGTTGGACTCGCGGAGCCGCTCGAGGACGCCGCCGAGCGCCGGCCCGAAGGTGCGCATCCCGACCGGCATGAGCGGCGACGGGTCCTCGCCCAGGTCGAGGGCGAGCGGCCCGCCGGCGGTGGCGAAGACGGCGCGCGAGACCTCTCGGAAGTCGTGGTCCTCGGTCGAGACCCAGAAGACCGCCGCCGCCGGCTCTCCCGCCGCTTCCAGCCGCTCGGCCCAGAGCGCCGCCGCGACCGCCTTCGACAGGGCGTAGATCGGGCCGCCGAAGAGGCCCGGCTGCTGGCCGGTGACGACCACCCGCGTCGCCGGATCGGCGAGCTTTCCCGCCAGGGCGTCGCCGGCCGGGTGGCCGTAGGCGGCGTTGGCGACCGCGAGCGCCGACGCCAGCTCCCGGCGGTCCGTGGCCGGCGGCGCCGCGGGCGGCGCCTCTTCCCCCGCGAGGAACGCGAGCGGCTCCAGCAGGTCGCGATCGTCGCCGGCGAGGAAGGCCGAGGGCAGCGGCGGCAGCAGCGACGCCGACCGGAGGTCGACGCCCGGCCGCTCAGTCCGGCTTGCGGCCGACGACGATGAGTCGCTCGCTGTCGCGGTCAAAGGGGTCTCCATCGAAGCTGCCGTAGGGCTCGTCCACCTCGAGGCCCGCCCAGCGCAGGCCGATGGCGACCTCGTCGCCGTCGTAGGCCCGGACGCTCTCGAGAAAGGTGCGCTCGCCCTGTTCGTCGCGGATACGGATACGTTTGTTCACCCGCAGGGTTGCCGGGTCGAACCAGCGCTCGATCTCCACCTTGCGGCCGTCGCGGTCCTGGGTCTCGCGCGGCACCAGCTCGCTCACCACCCGCTCGCGGTTGAAGAGGTCGATCAGGAAGCGGCCGCCGGGCGCCAGCACGCGCACGATCTCCTCGAGCACCCGGAAGTTCTCGCGCTCGCCTTCGAAGTAGCCGAAGGAGGTGAAGAAGTTGAGCACCCAGTCGAAGGTGGCGTCGGCGAAGGGCAGGCGGCGGATGTCGCCGGCCACCCGCGGCAGCTTCGGCGGACGGGCGAGGAGGGTGAGCGAGAGGTCGACCCCCAGCGCCCGGTAGCCGCGGGCCCGCAGCGCCGCGGTGTGGCGCCCGGCGCCGCAGGCGAGGTCCAGCACCGCCCGCGGCCGCGGCTCGCCGAAGAGCCGCTCGACGAAGTCCAGGTGGGCCTGCGCCTCGCCGGCGTCGCGGTGCGAGTAGAGATCCAGGTACTCTTCGCCGAACCACTCCTTGTACCAGGCCACGGCGAAGATGATAGCCCGCCGCCCCGGCGCGCGGTCCCGGGCGTCGCCGCCGCGCGGCGCTCAGTCTTCCAGCTCGAAGTAGCGGCGGATGGCCTCGCGGATGATCGAGGCCTCGCTGCGATAGTTCTCGTACGCGGCCTTGCGGACGACGGCCGCCTCGTCCTCGTGCAGCCACACGGTCTTCTTGATCCGGCCCGGCTTGCGGGTCGTCTCTCCGCCACGCGGACCTCGAAGCCGCGGCTGCTTGCTGGCCATGCCGGCAGCATACTGACCTACGCATTGCGGAATTCCGTAATTATGGTAGCTTTTCCGGAGGCGCCCGAGACCCGGATTCGCCGCGGTTTCGCGGCCGCACCGAGCTTCCTTTCGCCGGCCTGCCCGGTCCCCTCGCGGGGCGCCGGATCGAGCCGGCGCCAGACGGCGCGTCGCCATGTGGTTGATCCGCGGTTACCTCGCCTCGATGGAGTGGCAGCCGCGCGAGGGTCTCTACCTGGCGACCGTTCCCGCCCTTCCCGGCTGCTCGGGTCGCGGCGAGAGCCGAGCCGAGGCCCTGCGAGACCTCTCGCGGGCGATCGACCGGCACCTCGCCGCGGCCCGGCCCGCCGCCCCCGGCGCGACCGCCGGAACGGACGATGACCGCGTCGACCCGGCCCGCGGCCGCCGGAAAAGGTAGCGCCCTCACCCCGTCGGGGGCGCATCCAATCGAGACGCCCCGCACGCATCCACGCTCCACCCTGTCCGACACCGGAGAAGGTAGCGCCCTCACCCCGTGGGGGGCGCATCCAATCGATCGCGCCCCCCCGGGGCGCAGCCGATTCGAACGCCCGGCACGGGTCCGGGCGCTATCTTGGCTCCAGCCGGAGGACGGAGACCGTCGCTTCGCGGATCGCTTCTTCGCTCCAGGCGACCTCGCGCAGGCCGCCTTC
>JBFJMD010000232.1:0-4968 GCA_041634115.1 Thermoanaerobaculia bacterium
AGCGGTCGCGCGACCCCACCGGCAAGCGAGGACAAGCAGCTTTGAATCCTACCGTCAGGACCCTGATCCTCTGGATCGCCATCTTCGTGGTGGTCATCGTGCTCTGGAACACCTTCCAGGCGGGCCGCCAGAGCAGTCACCAGCTGAGCTTCACCGAGTTCATCGGCGACGTCCAGGAGGGGCGGGTGGCCGAGGTCACGATCCGCGGCCAGGAGCTGACCGGCTCCTTCAAGGAGAGCAGCAAGTACCGGCAGGGCGAGAACTTCACCACCTACGTGCCGGAGTACCCCGACCTGGTCAAGGACCTGCGGGCCGCCGGCGTCGAGATCAAGGCGGAGGAGCCCCGCGACAACCCGCTGCTCCAGTTCCTCTTCGGGTGGGCCCCGTTCCTGCTCATCATCGGCCTGTGGATCTTCTTCATGCGACAGATGCAGACCGGCGGCAACAAGGCGCTCTCGTTCGGCAAGAGCCGCGCCAAGCTGCTCTCGACCGGCGGCAAGAAGGTCACCTTCAAGGACGTCGCCGGGGTCGAGGAGGCCAAGGAGGAGCTCTCCGAGATCGTCGAGTTCCTCAAGGAGCCGCAGAAGTTCCAGAAGCTGGGCGGCAAGATCCCCAAGGGGGTGCTGCTCATGGGGCCGCCGGGCACCGGCAAGACCCTCCTGGCGCGGGCGATCGCCGGCGAGGCGAACGTGCCCTTCTTCTCCATCTCCGGCTCCGACTTCGTGGAGATGTTCGTCGGCGTCGGCGCCAGTCGGGTCCGCGACCTCTTCGAGCAGGGCAAGAAGAACGCCCCCTGCCTCATCTTCATCGACGAGATCGACGCCGTCGGCCGGCACCGCGGGGCGGGCCTGGGCGGCGGCCACGACGAGCGCGAGCAGACCCTCAACCAGCTCCTGGTCGAGATGGACGGCTTCGAGTCGAACGAAGGGGTGATCCTGATCGCGGCGACCAACCGGCCCGACGTCCTCGACCCCGCCCTGCTGCGGCCCGGCCGCTTCGATCGCCGGGTGGTCGTCGACCGGCCCGACATCAACGGCCGCGTCGGCATCCTCACCGTGCACACGCGCGAGATCCCGCTCTCCCCCGACGTCGACCTCGAGGTCCTCGCCCGCGGCACCCCCGGGTTCGCCGGCGCCGACCTGGCGAACCTGGTCAACGAGGCGGCGCTGGTGGCCGCCCGCCGCGAGCGCAAGAAGGTCACCATGGAGGACTTCGAGTTCGCCAAGGACAAGGTGCTGATGGGGGTCGAGCGCAAGTCGCTCATGCTGACCGACGAGGAGAAGCGGGTCACCGCCTACCACGAGGCCGGCCACGCCCTGGTGGCGGCCTTCATGAAGGGCTCGGACCCGCTGCACAAGGTCACGATCATCCCGCGCGGACGGGCGCTCGGCGTGACGATGCAGCTGCCCACCGAGGACAAGCACAATTTCAAGAAGTCGGACGTCGAGACCCAGATCGCGATCCTGATGGGCGGGCGGGTCGCCGAGGAGCTGACCCAGGACGACGTGACGACCGGCGCCGGCAACGACATCGACCGGGCGACCGAGATGGCCCGCCGCATGGTGTGCGAGTGGGGGATGTCCTCGCTCGGGCCGCTCTCCTTCGGCAACAAGGACGAGCCGGTCTTCCTGGGCCGGGACTTCACCCAGCGCGCCGACTACAGCGAGGACACCGCGATCCGCATCGACCGGGAAGTCGCGCGGATCGTCGGCGAGGCGCACGAGAGGGCGCGCGCGATCGTCCAGGAGCACCGGGCGGTGCTCGACCGGCTCGCGCGCGACCTGCTGGAGCTCGAGTCGCTCGATGGCCGGCAGGTCTACGAGATCATCGAAGAGATGACCGGACTCGACCTGGCGCCGCGACGCGCGGCGGCCGGCGGCGGCGAGAAGCCTGCGCCCGAGGAGAAGGCGGCTCCCGCCCGCAAGGCCCCGGCCGAGCGGCCGGCGGGGGGGATCGGCGTGCCGACGCCGGACCCGGTGCCGTCGACGGATTAGCCGCACCATCGCGACGGCCCCGCCAGGTCTCGATGCAGAGCCTTTCGAAACTCCCCGAGACCGCGGCCCGGGAGCTGTCCCTGCCGCGCGGCCGCCGGCTCGCCTTCCGGCGCCGGCCGCTGGTCATGGGCGTGCTCAACCTGACGCCCGACTCGTTCAGCGACGGCGGCCGCTACGGCGATCCGGGGCGGGCGCTGGAGCGCGGCCTGGCGATGCTCGACGAGGGGGCCGACCTCGTCGACCTCGGCGCGGAGTCGACCCGTCCCGGCGGCGGGGTCTACGGCGACGGCGCCCGGGAGGTCTCCGCGGCCGAGGAGCTGGCGCGGCTGGCGCCGGTGCTGTCGGGGCTGCGCGCGGCGACCGACGCGCCGATCTCGGTGGACACGCGCAAGGGCGAGGTGGCCGCCGCGGCGCTGGCGGCGGGGGCCGACCTGGTCAACGACGTCAGCGCCCTCGCCGACCCCGCCCTCGGCGAGGCGGTCGCCGCCGCCGGCTGTCCGCTGGTGCTCATGCACAGCCGCGGCGAGCTGGCGACGATGCAGCGCGACATCCGCTACGACGACCTGCTCGCCGACGTCCGCCGCGACCTCGAGGCGGCGATGCGGCGGGCGGCGGCGGCCGGCATCCCGGAGGAGCGGCTGCTCCTCGACCCCGGGATCGGCTTCGCCAAGACGGCGGCCCACAACCTGGAGCTGATGCGCCGGCTCGACGCGCTGCGCCCGCTCGGGCGGCCGCTCGTCGTCGGCGCCAGCCGCAAGAGCTTCATCGCCGCCGTCACCGGGGCGCCGGTCGAGCGCCGGCTGCCCGGCAGCCTCGCCGCCGCCGCCTGGGCGGCGGCCCACGGCGCCGAGGTCCTGCGGGTGCACGACGTCGCCGAGACCGTCGAGTTCCTCAGGGTCTGGGCCGCCATCGAGGAGTCGGGAGAGGTCGCCGGATGAACGCCGCCGAGTGGATCGAGATCTTCGGCTGGCGCGACGCGCTCGACATCCTGCTGGTCGCGGTCGTCCTCTACAACCTGCTGCTGCTCATCCGCGGCACGCGGGCGGTGCAGATCCTGCTCGGCATCCTCTTCCTCGGGGCGATCTACTACCTGGCGGGCGTGACCGAGCTGCCGACGCTGCAGGCGCTCCTGCGGAGCTTCCTCATCATCCTGCCGTTCGCCATCATCGTGCTGTTCCAGCAGGAGATCCGCCGGGCGCTGGCGAGCTTCGGGCGCAACCCGCTGTGGGGCCTGGGGGCGCACCAGAAGGTCGAGTCCACGATCCAGGACATCGTGCTGGCGGCGACGGCGCTGGCCGCGCGCAAGATCGGCGCGCTGATCGTGATCCAGCGCCTCGAGGGGCTGCGCAACTACATCGAGACCGGCATCGTCCTGGACGCCCGGGTGTCCTACGACCTGCTGATGAACATCTTCAGCCCCGAGACCGCGCTCCACGACGGCGCGGTGATCGTCCAGCAGGACCGGATCAGCGCCGCCGCCTGCTTCCTGCCGCTGACCTTGAGCTCGGAGCTCTCCACCGAGTTCGGCACCCGCCACCGGGCCGCGCTCGGGATCTCGGAAGAGACCGACGCGGTGGCGGTCGTCGTCTCCGAGGAGACCGGCGTCGTGTCCGTCGCGATCGGCGGCCAGCTCGTCCGCGAGCTCGACGGCAAGGCGCTGCGCAACACCCTCTACCGGGTCCTGATCGCCGAGCCCGAGACCGAGCCGGGGGGGCCGCGGTGAGCGCCGACAACGGCACCTGGGCGCTGCGCCTCCTCGCCCTGGCGCTCGCGGTCGGCGCCTGGTTCTTCGTCTCCGTCGGCGAGCGCGAGCGGCGGAGCGAGACCCTGGTCGAGCCCTTCGTCCAGTACAACACCCCGCGCAATCTCACGATCCTCAATCCGCAGGAGAAGGTGCGGGTGCAGGTGCGGGGGCCGACCAGCAAGATCAGCAATCTGAACCCCTTCCAGATCAACGTGGTGGTGGACCTGCGCAGCGCCGCGCCGGGGACCGCCGAGGTCAACCTGGGGCCCGAGAACGTGGTGCTGCCCGACGGGCTCGAGGTGGTGTCGATCCAGCCCAACCTGCTGCCGATCACGCTCGACCGGGTGGTGACCGAGATGAAGCCGGTCGAGCCGCGCCTCACCGGCGAGCCGGCGGCGGGCGCCATCGTCCAGAATCCCGAGGTCTTTCCGCCGCTGGTGCTGGTGAGCGGGCCGGAGTCGCGCCTGAGCGAGCTGACCGCCCTGACCACGACGCCGGTGCGGCTCACCGGCCACGCCCTCGACTTCGAGGAGCAGGCCGCCGTGGTCTCCCCCGACCCCCAGGTCAAGGTCCTCCAGCCCGCGGTGGTCACCGTCAAGGTCCCGATGCAGATCCCCAACACCGGCACGCCGGGGGGGCCCTAGCCTGTCCCTTTCCGCCGCGCCCCGCCGAAAGCTCTTCGGCACCGACGGCATCCGCGGCCCATTCGGCGAGCCGCCGCTCGTCCGCGCCACGGTCGAGCGGCTCGGCCTGCGGCTGGCCGAGTCGCTGGGCGGCGGCGGCGCCGAGGTCGTCCTCGGCGGCGACACCCGCGCCTCGACCCCGGAGATCTGCCGCTGGCTGGCGGCGGGCCTCGCCCGGGGCGGCGCCGCGGCGCGCTACGCCGGCACCCTGCCGACGCCGGGGATCGCCCACCTGGTCGCGGCCCTCGGAGCGGACTGCGGGCTCGCCGTCTCCGCCAGCCACAACCCGCTGCCGGACAACGGCGTCAAGCTGATCGACCGCGGCGGCTTCAAGTGGGAGCCGGAGGCGGAGGCCGAGCTCGAGCGGCGGCTGGCGGGCTCGACCGAGCCGGCGGCCGGTCCGCTCCCCGATCTCGAGATCGAGCCGCTGCTGGCCGAGACCTATCTGGCGGCGCTCTCCGAGCAGCTCGGCGGCGAGCGACCGCTCGCTGGGCTGACGATCGTCATCGACACGGCGCACGGCGCGGCGTCGGCGCTCGCCCGGCCG
>JBFJMD010000233.1:0-4966 GCA_041634115.1 Thermoanaerobaculia bacterium
CGGCCGGTCCGGTATGATCCGCCGGCGCCGCCTGGCAACGCCCCGGCGCCCGCGTTCACTCATGGCCGCCGCCCCTCTTTCGCTCCTGCCGCGCCTGGCGCCGCTCGCCCTGGCGCTCCTCGCCGTCCTGGCCTGCGGTCGGGAGGGGCGCTTTCCGGAGCGCACCAGCATCCTGCTGATCACGATCGACACCCTGCGCGCCGACCATCTCTCGTCCTACGGTTATCCGCGCGAGACCTCGCCGGTGCTCGACCGGCTGGCCGCGGAGGGCGTCCGCTTCGAGGCCGCGGCGGTCCAGTGGCCGAAGACCGGCCCCTCGTTCGCCTCGCTGTTCACCGCCACCTACCCCAAGAACAACGGCATCGTGCGCAAGGTCGGCGCGACGGTGCCGCTCGAGTTCCGCATGCTCGCCGAGGAGCTGCGCGAGCGCGGCTACTCCACCCACGCCGTGGTCGCCAACGGCGCGGTGGCGAGCGACTTCAATTTCGACCAGGGCTTCGACACCTTCATCGAGACCTGGAAGCTCGAGCCGGGCCCGGGGGGCGGCGATCCGAGCCGCGCCGACAGCGTGACGGAGCTGGCCGTCGGCATCCTGGAGCGGCTCGAGACGGACCGCCCCTTCTTCCTTTGGGTCCACTATCTCGACCCCCACTTCCCGTACGAGCCGCCGCCTCCCTGGCGCGACCGGTTCCAGGGCGACGAGTGGTTCGACGGCGAGGAGCGGGTGCCGATCGACCCGACGCGCGCCAAGCGCGACCTGGCCTCGATCGGATTCGGCCAGGTGCTCGACGAGCGCGACGAGCTGGCCTTCTACCGCGCCCGCTACGACGCCGAGATCGCCTACAACGACTCCGAGGTCGGGCGCCTGCTCGAGGCCGCCGCGGCCGGCGGGCGGCTCGAGCGCACGCTCACCGTCGTCACCTCCGACCACGGCGAGTCGCTCGGCGAGCACGGCTACTACTTCGACCACGGCCGCTTCGGCTTCGAGACCTGCCTGCGGGTGCCGCTCATCTTCCACTACCCGGGGGTGCTGACGCCTCGGGTGGATCCCGATCCGGCGGCGCTCGTCCACCTCGCGCCGACGCTGCTCGAGGCGGCCGGCGCCGAGCTCGCCGACGGCTCGTGGATGCAGGGGCGCTCGCTGGCGCCGCGGCTGTTCGGGCAGGGGCCGCCCGGGGAGACCGCCCGCTACGCCTTCTCGGAGGCGGGCTACGGCCGCCTGGACATGTGGCAGCGGATCGTCCGCAGCGGCCGCTTCAAGCTCGTCGACGCCCAGGAGGGGCACGACCAGCGCTGGATCACCGGCGCCCTGGGCGACCGCTACGCGCTCTTCGACCTCGAGGCCGACCCCGGGGAGTCCACGAACGCGATCGCCGGCTTTCCCGAGGAGGCCGAGGCGCTGCGCCAGGTGCTCGACCGCTGGTACGCGGCCCCGTTCGATGCGCGGGTCGACGAGGCCGGCGAGGCCGCGGAGCGCGGCATGGACGAGGAGACCCGCAAGCACCTCGAGGCGCTCGGCTATCTGCAGTAGGCAAGAGCGGGCTACTTCGCCACGTAGCCCAGCGCTCGCAGCTCCTCCTTCAGCTCCTCGGGAAGCTCCTGCGTCTGCCGCCGGTCGGCGAGGGCGGAGAAGCGCCGCTCGATCAGCTCGGCGAGCGCGGCGACCCGCTCGGGGTGGTCGGCGGCGACGTTCGCGGTCTCTTCCGGGTCGCTCTCGAGGTCGTAGAGCTCCACCTCGCCGATCGGGTAGAGGCTCCGGGGCGCCCCCTCGAAGCACTCCGGCTCGTAGCGGTCGGGGTTGACGACCAGCTTCCAGCCGTCCGCCAGCACGGTGTGGATCCGCGTGTCGCTGTACTCGGAGAACGCGGGCTTGGCGCCGGTGCGGCCCGGCCGCTCGAGGTAGGGCACCAGCGAGGAGCCGTGCAGCTCGGCCGGCGGATCGACGCCCAGCAGCTCGAGCACCGTCGGGGCGACGTCGATGAGCTCCACCGGCGACGCCACGACCGCGCCGGCCGGCACCAGGCCCGGGGCGACGAACGCCAGCGGCACCCGCAGGGTGCTCTCGTAGACCGAGCAGGCGTGGTAGAGGTAGCCGTGGTGGTCGTAGAGGTCCTCGCCGTGGTCGGCGAGGAAGACGACCAGGGTGCGCTCCCGCCGGCCGCCGGCCGCGAGCCCCTCGAGCAGCTCGCCGACGACGGCGTCGGTGCTCATCACCGCCCCGTCGTAGAGCCCGTCGAGGTAGGCGACGTCGCGCTCGCCGAGCGGGATGTCCTCGAGCATGATCCGGTTGAGCGCGCGCTTGCCCGCGACGACCGGTCCCTCGTAGCTCGGGTCCAGATGCTGCCGCACCCAGGCCTTGCCGCCGGAGTAGGGGGAGTGGGCGCCGAAGTAGTGAATCCAGAGGAAGAAGGGGCGCTTCGGCTCGAGCCCCGTCACCCAGTCGAGCGCTCGGCGGGTGAGCTCGCGCTCCTTGCCGCCGGCGCTGTTCAGGACCTCCCAGCCCTGGTGGTTGGCCCGCACCATGTTGTTCAGGAAGGCGCCGGTGCGGTAGCCGGCGGCCCCGAGCAGCTTGGGCAGGGTCGGGGTCTCGTCGGAGAACTCGTAGCCGTTGTAGATGACGCCGTGGCCGCTCGGGTAGAGGCCGGTCAGCACCGAGGCGAGCGACGGCCAGGTGAGGCCGCGGGTGGCGATCGCCCGCGAGAACCCCACCCCCTCGGCGAAGAGGGCGTCGATGCGGGGGCTCGTCGGCCGCTCGCGGTAGCCGTAGACGCCCAGACGATCGGCGCGCACGGTGTCGACGCTGACGACGACGAGGTTCCAGCCGGCCGCGGCCCCGGCGAGGCGGGGCGCGGCCGGTGGCTCGGCGGGCCCGCCGCAGCCGGCGGCGAGCGCCAGGACCGCCGGCAGGGCGGCTCGGAGCGCGGCGATCGCCCGGTTCACGAGTCCGGCGCCCCGGCGTCGTCGCCCGCGTCGGTGGCGGCTTCGACCAGGTCGGCGGCTGCGACCACCTCGACCACCGTCTCGCAGGGCGCGGCCCCCCGCTCCGAGAACCAGGCGACGTGCTCGCGCACCGCGTCGAAGACCAGGTAGTAGCGGCCGGGCTCGGCGGGCGCCGCGACCCGGAGGGCGGCCTCGGCCTCGGCCCCCGGCGCCAGCTCGCCGGAGAGCGGCGTGCGCAGCCCGTCGAAGAGCGCCGGCTGCCGGCCCGCGTCGAGCCAGTGGTAGGAGAGGTGGACCGCGAGCGGGCCCGCGGAGACGAGCGGCCCGGGCCCGGCGTTCGCCAGCGCCGCGGTGGCCTCGAACTCCGCGCCGGCCGCCACCCGCTCCGGCGCCGCGCAGCTCCGCCAGTCGATCCGGAAGTCCTCCGGGCGGTCGACCTGGTCGCGGGTGCCGAGAAAGGTGAGGGCGGCGCCGAGGTAGAAGAACGGCTCGCTGACCGCGCCCCGCGAGGCGATCCGGACTCCGCTCGCCGGCGCCACCCAGAGCTTGTAGACGGATTGCGGCCGCCCCTTCTCCCACCGCTCCCGGTCGGGCGCCCGCGGCCGCAGCTCGACCACCTGCGGGGCCGGCCGCTCGCCGTCGCCGCGGCGGAAGGAGAGCAGCGACCGGTCGCCGGAGAGCTCGAGCTCGACCCGCTGCTCGGCGGGCGAGTCCACCTCGAACAGGAAGCTGCCGATCGGCCGCTCGGAGAGCACCCAGATCTCGGTCCGGGTGGCGCCCTGGATCCACGCCGTCCCCGGGGAGCGCTTGACCGGGGCGAAGAAGTCCTTGCGCCCCAGGAAGGCCACCCGGCGGTGGCCGAAGACCGCGTAGCCCGGCACCTGCCGCCGGATCGACAGCTCCATCGGGAAGAAGCGGAAGAGCGGTCCGCGGGCGTGGGCCTGCAGCGTCGGCGCCGGCATCGGGGCGCCGTAGGGCGTCAGGAAGATCGGGCCCAGCAGCAGGGCGCCGGCCGCGCACCCGGCCGGGGTGAGCCAGGCGGGCCGCACCCGGGTGACCAGAAACAGGAACGCCGGGTAGACGACGACGAAGTAGCGGTTGCCCACGAAGCCGCCGCCGCCGTGCCAGTTGAACGGGATCCAGACCAGGAAGAAGACCGCCACCACGGCGAGCGCCAGGACGACGAGCCAGCGGCTCGCCGAGCGCGGGTCGACGAACAGGAACAGCAGCAGCGCCAGCACCGCGAATGGCATGTAGGGGAGGAGGCCGGTGTGCCTGCCGACGAGGAAATAGCGGCCGTTCTCGGCCAGCTCGCGCAGGTCGATCTCCGGCAGCCGGAAGATCCACTGCCAGGAGTTCGAGGTGGCGCTGTCCGCGCGCCGCTCGGAGAACCTGCGCAGGCCGTCGATGGTCTCCGAAAAGCGCGCCGGCTCGTCGATCTTCACCCCGCCCCGCGCGACCCCGAGGTAGGCGCTGGGGCGGCCGGTCAGGGCCGCCGACACGCCGGCGATCGCGCCGAGGGCGAGCGCCAGGCCGGCGATCCAGGCGGCGACCGCCTTCCAGCCCCGCCGCCGCCGGACCTCCCAGAGCGCCGGCAGCGCCAGCGCCGCCATCACCGGCTTGTTGTAGACGCCGAGCGCCAGTGCCGCCCCCGACCACGCCGGCCGCGCCGCCGCGCCGGCCAGCGCCTGCCACAGCCGCCGCAGCCGACCGGCGACCGGCATCCGCTCCTCCGGCGGGCAGAAGACGAGATAGAGGCAGGCCATCGCCGCGAACATGTTGAGCATCTCGGGGTGGAGCCAGTAGACGTAGATCCAGGCGGTGCTCAGCAGGAAGAACGCGACGGCGAAGACCGCCGCGCGCCCGTCGGGGTTGTGGCGCGCGAGGTAGAGCGCCCCCAGCCAGATCATCGCCACCAGCAGCGCCATGTTGAACGCCACCATGCCAGGCAGGCCGAAGAGGGCGTAGGCGGGCGCCGCGAGCAGCGAGTAGAGATAGGGCTTGCCGAAGTGGACGGTCTGCCAGC
>JBFJMD010000234.1:0-4963 GCA_041634115.1 Thermoanaerobaculia bacterium
GCCGCGACGACGCCGGCCCGGCCGAGCCGGCGCTTCGCCCGCGAGTCGGTGCGCGCCAGGGCTAAGGCGTCGAGCCCGGCCGAGGCCTGCATCAGGAAAGGCTCGCCGTCGCAGAGGCCGACGTCGAGCTCGCGGGTGCCGGAGCGGTCGCGGTCGCCGGCACCGGCCCGCGCGTAGGCCCGGGCGGAGGCGAGCGGCCGCGGCGGCACGCCGAGCACCCGCGCCATCACGTTCGTGGTGCCGGCGGGCAGGAAGGCGAGCCCGGTCGGGGAGCCCAGGAGCCCGGCCGCCGCCTCGCGCAGGGTGCCGTCGCCGCCGAGGGCGAAGACCGCGCCGGCGCCCGCCGCGGCGGCCTCGCGCGCCAGCGCGGTGGCGTGGCCGGCCGCCTCGGTGGGGCGCGCCGCGACCTCCCAGCCGGCGCGGGCCAGGGCCGCCACGATCCGGTCCGGCCGGCCTCCCTCCAGGCCGCGGCCGGCCGCGGGGTTGAAGATCAGGACGGCGGAGCGCTCGGCCACGGTCGGCTGGCTCGTGGCGCGGGGCGTCAGCGGAAGAGGGTGCCGCTCTCGCCGGGCGGCTCGAGGCCGAGGTGCTCGTAGGCGCGGCGGGTGGCGACGCGGCCGCGCGGCGTGCGCTGCAGGAAGCCCTCCTGGATCAGGAAGGGCTCGTAGAGGTCCTCCAGGGTGCCGCGGTCCTCTCCCACCGCGGCGGCGATGGCCTGGATGCCGGCCGGCCCGCCCTGGTAGTGCTCGATCAGGGTGCCGAGGATCTTGCGGTCCACCTCGTCGAACCCGTGCTCGTCCACCTCGAGCAGCTCGAGCGCCTTCTTCGCCGTTTCGCGGTCGATGGCCCCGTCGCCGTGCACCTGGGCGTAGTCGCGGACCCGCCGCAGCAGCCGGTTGGCGATCCGCGGGGTGCCGCGGCTGCGCCCGGAGATCTCCTCGGCGCCGTCTTCGTCCACCGAGATCTGCAGCAGCCGGCCGGAGCGCCGGACGATCGTGGCCAGGTCCTTCGGCAGGTAGAAGTCGAGGCGGTGGACGATGCCGAAGCGCGCCCGCAGCGGCGCGGTGATCAGGCCGGCGCGGGTGGTGGCGCCGACCAGCGTGAAGCGGGGCAGGTCGAGCTTCATGGTGCGCGCCGCCGGCCCCTGGCCGATCACCAGGTCGAGCGTGAAGTCCTCGAGCGCCGGGTAGAGGATCTCCTCGACCGTCGGGCCGAGGCGGTGGATCTCGTCGATGAAGAGCACGTGCCCCGGCTCGAGATTGGTGAGGATCGCGGCGAGGTCGCCGGGGCGCTCGATGACCGGGCCCGAGGTCGAGCGCAGCGGCGCCTCCATCTCGCGCGAGATGATGTGCGCCAGCGTCGTCTTGCCGAGCCCCGGCGGTCCGAAGAGCAGGACGTGGTCGAGGCTCTCGCCGCGCTCCCGCGCCGCCCTCAGGAAGACGCGCAGCTTGGCGACGATCTTGCTCTGGCCGATGTACTCGTCGAGGGATCGCGGCCGGAGCGACGCCTCGACCCCGAGGTCCTCGGTGTCGGGGGCCCCGGACAGCAGCGAGACGTCGGTCGGCATGCCGTCATTCTACAGGTGACGGTTTCCGGGCTCCGGGCTCGGGAACCGTCGCCCGGCTTACACCCGCGACAGCGACTTCAGGCTCGCCTTGAGGATCTCCTGGAAGTCGCCGTCCGGGTGCTCGGCGCGCGCCCTGGAGACCGCGCGCTCGGCCTCGGCCGGCTTGTAGCCGAGATTGACCATCGCCAAGACGAGGTCGTCTTCGGGGCTGACGGTGGCGGCCGGCGGCAGGTCGGCGGCGAGCTTCTGCGCCTTGTCCTTCAACTCGACCACCATCCGCTGGGCGGTCTTCTTGCCGACCCCCGGGATGGTTGCGAGGCGCGCGGCGTCGCCCGAGGCGAGCGCCCCGATGAGCTGCTCGGGCGGCATCCCCGAGAGGATCACCCGCGCCAGGCGCGGCCCGATGCCGCCGACCCCGAGGAGCTTCTCGAACAGCAGCTTCTCGCGCTCGGTGTGGAAGCCGAACAGCTCGATGGCGTCGGCGCGCACGTGGGTGTGGACGTAGAGGCCGACCGAGCCGCCGGCGACCTCGCGCTGGATCTCCGAGAAGGTCGAGAGCGGGACGTGGATCTCGTAGCCGACGCCGCCGACGTCGAGCAGCACCCGGTCCGGCGAGGCCGCGAGGAGCTTGCCCTGGAGGAAGCCGATCATCTCGAACGATCCGGCTCGGGCTCCTCGGGCGCGCGCAGGCGAGTCTAGGCCGGGGCGGCCGGGCCGCCCTCGAAGTTCTGGAGCATCTGCTCGTCGTAGCGCACGCGCAGCTCCTCGCGGCGTTTCGAGATCAGCGCGGTGAGGACCTCGGCGAAGCGGCGCTGCTCGATCGCGGCGCGGATCTCCGCCTTCTGGGCGTCGAACTCCACCGGGTCGAAGCGGTGGCGCTCCACCACCTCGAAGAGCACGGCGCCGCCGTCGTAGGGCAGCGGGCCGCCGATCGCCCCCACGTCGAGGGCGAGCGCGGCGGAGACCAGCCGGGCGTCTCGGCCCAGGCTGCCGACCGCCTCGCCGCGGCCGAATTCGGCGCTCTCCTCGACCTCGAGGCCGAGGTCCGCGGCGACGGCGTCGAGGCCGCCCCCGCCGGAGGGAGCGGCCGCCCCGGCGATCCCGGCCTTGGCCTCGGCCAGCCGCGCGACGGCCAGCTCCTTGTGCTTGTCCGCCAGGTAGGCGGCTTCGACCTCGGCCCGCACCTCTTCCAGCTCGGGCAGCCGCGGCTCCTCGATCGCGGTCACCCGCGGGATCGCCCAGCCGCGCGCCACCCGCACGGGGTCGCCGGTCTCGCCCTTCTCGAGCCGGAACGCCGCGACCGCGAATGCGGTCGAGCGCCCGATGCCGGCGACGTTCTCGTCCTCGGCGAAGGGCTCGACGGCGCGGAAGGAGACCCCGGCCTCGGCTTCGGCCAGGGCGCGCAGCTTCTCCTCGGTGTCGAGCTTCTCCTTGCGCATGCGCGCCGCCAGCTCCTGCGCCTTGCTCTCGGCGACGGTGCGGGCGCGCTCGATCCGGAGCTGGCCGCGGATCCGCTCGCGGGCATCGGCCAGCGGCTCGAGACCGCCCGGGCGGCGCTCCAGCACCTCGATCAGGTGGGCGCCGAAGGAGGTCTTGACCGGTCCCACCAGGGCGCCGATCTCGGCGGTGAAGGCCGCCTCCTCGAACGCCGGCACCATCTGGCCGCGGCCGAAGAATCCGAGGTCGCCGCCGGCCGCCTTGCTGCCGGGGTCCTCGGAGACCTCGGCGGCCACCGCCGCGAAGTCGGCGCCCCCCTCGATGCGTTGCCGGACCGCCGCCAGCTCGCGCTCGGCCGCCTCGGCGGTCCGCTCCTCGTTGACCTGGAGCAGGATGTGGCGCGCCCGCACCTGCTCGTCGCGGGTGAACTGCTCCGAGTTCTCGTTGTAGAAGCGCTCGACCTCGTCGTCGCCGATCTCGATCGTGGACTGCAGCACCGCCTGATCGACCTCGAGGTACCAGACCGCGCGGCGCTCGGGGACGCGGTACTCCTCGCGGTGCCGCTCGAAGAAGCCCGCGAGCCCCGCCTCGTCCAGCGTCGCCTGGCCGGCGAAGCGGTCCGCGGGGAGCTTGACGAAGCGGATCGACGCGCGCTCGACCCGGTCCCGGTAGGCCCTCTCGACCTCGGCGTCGCTCACCCACAGGTTCTGGGCGAGGACCGATCTGACCTTGTCGAGGAGGAGCTGCTCGCGCATCAGCTGCTCGAAGCCGTCGGCGGTGTAGCCGTTGCGTCGCAGGATCGACTGGTACCTCTCCTCGCCGACGAAGCGGTCGTTCTCGTCGCGGAACGCCGGCAGGGCGAGGATCTCGCGCCGCACCTCTTCATCGGCCACCGAGAGGCCGATG
Organism: Thermoanaerobaculia bacterium; assembly: GCA_041634115.1. Classification (GTDB taxonomy): domain Bacteria; phylum Acidobacteriota; class Thermoanaerobaculia; order Multivoradales; family JAHEKO01; genus JBFJMD01. Next base: position 3,911 of record JBFJMD010000234.1, read on the forward strand.
CGGCGGGACTCGGCGAGCAGGATCTTGTCCGCGACGAGGCCGTCGAGGACCTGGCGGTGGAGGCCGATCTGACGGGCGATGTCCGAGCTGAAGCTCTCGCCGTAGGCCTCGCGGTAGACGTCCTCGGCGCGCCGGTAGGCGCGCTGGAACTCGCCGTAGGAGACCCTCTCGCCGCCGACCGTCGCCGCGGCGTCGGAGCCGGCCGGCGCGCCCGGCACCGTGGCCCCGAAGTCGACGAAGACGAAGAGGATGAACACGGCGATCACCAGCCACAGCACCCAGCTCAGGTACTTGAGGTTGTCGCGGAAGACTTTGAGCATGGTTCGCGTCCTTTTCCCGCCCGCGGCGGAAGCAATCGCCGACTGTAGCAGCAGGGCCCGCGGCCGGCAAGACGACCGTGCCGGGCGCCGGCCTGCAAATCTCGACCCTACAGCAACTTGTGCTATATTCGCCTGCTCGGAAAAAAGGATCGCCGTGTGCCCTCTCCCGCGCAACCCAGTCAGAAGAAGTACTGGTACAAGATCTCCGTCGACTCGTTGCGTCTGTGGGGCGCCTTCATCGCCCTGACGTTCGTCGGGATCGGGGGCTACTGGGGCTACGGCCTGCTGCAGCGTCACATCCTGGAGCGCCAGGTGGACGTGGCGATCGAGGAGGCCACCCATCTGCTGGAGCGGCTGGCCGGCGAGAAGGGCCTCGCCCCCTACCGCGGCGAGTATCAGGACGCCGAGGGAAGCCTGGAGAAGGCGAAGCTGGCGGCGACCACGGGCGACTTCGACGAGGCCCTGACCAGCGCCGAGCGCAGCCGCACCCTTCTGCAGTCGATCCAGGACGCCCTGCGCCAGCGCAGCCCGGCGGGGGAGGCCCAGTTCATCGCCGTCCAGGGCGGCGTCGAGTACCGCCGCGGCGAGCGCGGCGAATGGCGGCAGGCGCGCGGCCGGGTGGTGCTCTACCCGGGCGACTACGTCAAGACTTCGAGCGGCGGCTCGGCCGAGGTGATGACCGTGGACGGCTCGCTGTTCACGGTGCGGCCGGACACGGTGATCCTGGTGGCGC
>JBFJMD010000235.1:0-4962 GCA_041634115.1 Thermoanaerobaculia bacterium
GTGCTCGAGACCCCCTGCCTGCCGTCGGAGCACTTCAGCGAGCGCTGCGGCGCCCGGATCTGGTTCAAGTTCGAGACCCTCCAGCGCACCGGCTCCTTCAAGCCCAGAGGCGCCCTCAACCGGCTGCTCTCGATGCCCGCGACCGAGCGCGCCCGGGGGGTCGTGGCGGCCTCGGCGGGCAACCACGCCCAGGGGGTCGCCTTCGCCGCGGCCCGGGTGGGCGCGCGCTCGCTGATCGTCATGCCCGAGGCGACGCCGCTGATCAAGATCACCCGCACCCGCCAGCGCGGCGCCGAGGTCGAGCTCTACGGCGAGACCCTGGACGACGCCGTCGGTCGGGCCCTCTCGCGGGGCGAGGAGCGGGGCCTCACCTTCGTCCATCCCTACGACGACCCCGAGGTCATCGCCGGCCAGGGCACGATCGGGCTCGAGCTGCTCGAGCAGGTGCCCGACCTCGAGGCGGTGGTGGCGCCGATCGGCGGCGGCGGGCTGATCTCCGGGATCGCGACCGCGGTCAAGTCGCTCTCGCCCGGGGTCGAGGTCTACGGCGTCCAGAGCGAGGCGGCGCCCTCGATGCGGGAGAGCTTCGCCGCCGGCAAGCTCACCGCCGCCGAGGTCGGCCCCTCGATCGCCGAGGGGATCACGGTCAAGAGCCCGGCGGAGCGGACGTTCGAGATCATCCGCCGCCGGGTGGACGGCGTCGAGCTGGTCTCCGAGGCCGAGATCGAGGAAGCGGTCTATCAGCTCCTCGAGAACGGCAAGGCGGTGACCGAGGGCGCCGGCGCCGCCGGCCTCGCCGCGCTCCTCCAGCGGCGCTTCCCGCGGCTGGCCGGCAAGACGGTGGCCGTCGTCCTCTGCGGCGCCAACATCGATCTCAACATCCTGGCGCGGATCGTCGAGCGCTCGCTGGTCCGCCAGAGCCGCATGGTCCGGCTGCGGATCGCGATGAAGGACCGTCCGGGGGCGCTGGCGCGGCTGCTCGGCGACATCGCCGCGCAGGAGGCGAACGTGCTGCGGATCCACCACAACCGGACGTTCGCCCGGACGGCGTTCTGGGAGGTGGAGGTGGACGTCACCCTCGAGACCCGCGACCGCGAGCACATCGACGACCTGCTGGCGGCGCTGCGCGCGGCCGGGCACACCGGCGTCGAAGAGATCGGGGTCCGGCTCGTCCCGACCCCCCTCGCCCCCTGACGGCCCGCCCCCGGCGGCCTGGCCGACGATGCGCCGGCGCCGCTCGCGGTATCGGTATAATCGCCGCGTCGAGCAGGAGTGATCCCGATGTATTCACGAGAAGAGACCACGATCTCGCGGGAGGTGCCGGCGATCCAGATTCCGGACGGGACGCCGGTGGTGATCCCGCACGGAACCCGGGTGCTGATCACCCAGGAGCTGGGCGGCGCGTTCACGGTGATGACCGACCGGGGCGCGCTGTTCCGGATCGACCCGGAGAACGCCGACGCGCTGGGCAAGGAGGTGGCCGAGCGGCCGGTCGTGGCGGCCGAGGGCGAGTCGGTCGAGGAGCGGGTCTGGTCGCAGATGAAGAAGTGCTACGACCCGGAGATCCCGGTCAACATCGTCGACCTGGGGCTGGTCTACGACTGCACGGTCGAAGAGCGCCCGGAGGGCGAGAAGCTGGTGCGCATCCAGATGACGCTCACCGCTCCCGGCTGCGGCATGGGCCCGATCCTGGCCGACGACGTCAAGCGGCGGATCGAGGAGCTGCCGGAGATCGCCGAGGCCCGGGTCGAGGTCGTCTTCGACCCGCCCTGGAACCAGAACATGATGAGCGAGGCGGCGCGGCTGCAGCTCGGCTTCATGTAGGCCGGCGGCCGGGCTCCCTCCCGGCCCTCTCGCTCAGTCGAAGAGCGGCGGGTAGGTCGCGGGGTCCGAGCGCCGCATCAGGTCGTAGACGGCCTCGAAGATCGTCTCCCGGTTGGGCTTCGACCAATAGTCGCCGTCCGAGCCGTAGGCCGGCCGATGGGCCTTGGCGGGGAGCGTCGCCGGCTCGCAGTCCAGCCACTCGTAGCCCCCCTGCTCTTCGAGCACCTGCTGCAGCATGTAGGCGGTGCCGCCGCCGGGCACGTCCTCGTCGACGAAGAGCACCCGGCTAGTCTTCTCCAGCGAGGCCACGATCCGCCCCTCGCGGTCGAAGGGCAGCAGGGTCTGGACGTCGATCACCTCGGTCTCGATCCCGACGCCGGCGAGCTGCCCCGCCGCCTCGAGCGCGATCCGGCAGCAGGCGCCGTAGGTGACCAGGGTGACGTCGGCGCCGGCCCGCAGCACCTCCGGCTCGCCGAGCGGCGTCCGGATCTCGCCGACGTTCGCCGGCAGCCGCTCCTTCACCCGGTAGCCGTTCAGCACCTCGACCACCAGCGCCGGCTCGTCGCCGGCCAGGAGGGTGTTGTAGAAGCCCGCCGCCCGGGTCATGTCCCGCGGCACGCAGACGTGCATCCCGCGCGCCAGGTGGACGATCGCCGCCATCGGCGAGCCGGAGTGCCAGATCCCCTCGAGGCGATGGCCGCGGGTGCGCACGATGACCGGCGCCTTCTGGCCGCCGCGGGTGCGCCAGTGCAGCGTCGCCAGGTCGTCCGAGAGGAGCTGCAGGGCGTAGAGCAGGTAGTCGAGGTACTGGATCTCGGCGAGCGGCCGCAGGCCCCGCATCGCCATGCCGATCGCCTGCCCGAGGATCGTCGCCTCGCGGATGCCGACGTCGGCCACCCGGGTCTCGCCGTACTTGGCCTGCAGGCCGGCGAAGCCCTGGTTGACGTCGCCCAGCCTGCCCAGGTCCTCGCCGAAGGCGACGAGCTCGGGGTGGGCCTCGAGCGCCCGGTCGAAGCAGGCGTTGAGGACCTCGAAGCCGTTGACCAGCGGCGCCTCGTCGGCGTACACCGGCTCCACCCCGGCCACCGCCAGCGCCGAGGCCTCCGATTCGCTGTAGAGGTGGGAGCCGTAGGTCTCGGCGCCGCTCGTCTCCAGGGCGCGCCGGAAACGGGCCAGCCCGCTGCGCGCCTCCGACGCCTCGCCGGCGACGGCGAGCAGGATGTCGCTCGCCGCGGCGACCAGGTCGCGGCGCCCGGCGACCGGCATGCGCTCGACCCGCCGCTGCAGGTCTTCGACCTCGTCCCGCCGCTCGGAGCGGCGCGCGAGCTCGGCGGTGAGCGCCACCAGGCGCTTGCGCTCCCCCTCGATCGGCGCCCGGAAGGCCTCCCAGGCCCGCCGCTGCGAGCGCTTGACGAGCTCCCGGTCCTCGGCCTCGGCGCGCTCCAGCTCCTCGCCGGTGGCGATCCCCTGCGCTTCCATCCAGCGCCGCATCCGCGCCAGGCAGTCGTGCTCCCGCTCCCACTCCAGCCGCTCGACGGACTTGTAGCGCTCGTGGCTGCCGGAGGTCGAGTGGCCCTGCGGCTGGGTCATCTCCTGGACGTGGATGATCGCCGGCACGTGCTCGCGGCGGACGATCTGGGCGGCGTTGAGATAGGTCTCGCACAGCCCCGGGTAGTCCCAGCCCTTGGCGGTGTAGATGTCGTAGCCGGCCTCGCCCCCCGGCGAGCGCTGGAAGCCGCTGAGCAGCTCCGAGATGTCGCCCTTGGCGATCTGGTGCTCGTTCGGCACCGAGATCCCGTAGCCGTCGTCCCAGATCGAGAGCAGCAGCGGCGCTCTGAGCACCCCGGCGGCGTTGACCGACTCCCAGAACATCCCCTCGGCGCAGCTCGCGTTGCCGATCGTGCCGAAGGCGATCTCGTTGCCGCCGCGCGAGAAGCGCTCGCGCCCGGGCAGCCCCTCGAGCTCCCGGTAGAGGCGCGAGGCGTAGGCGAGGCCGACCAGCTTCGGCATCTGCGACCCCGTCGGCGAAAGGTCGGCGGCGACGTTGAACTCGTCCACCTGCGGCAGCCAGGAGCCGTCCTCGGCGAGCATGCGGGTGGCGAAGTGGGCGTTCATCTGGCGCCCCGCCGAGCAGGGCTCGCGGCCGAGGTCGGGATCGGCGTAGAGCTGGGCGAAGAACTGCTCGACCGTCAGGATGCCGAGGGCGAACATCAGCGTCTGGTCGCGGTAGTAGCCGGCGCGGAAGTCGCCGAGGTGGAAGGCGCGCGCCATCGCCACCTGGGCGACCTCCTTGCCGTCGCCGAAGATGCCGAACTTCGCCTTGCCGGTGAAGACCTCCTTGCGGCCGAGGAGGCTGGCCTCGCGGCTCAGGAAGGCGATCCGGTAGTCGCGCAGGATGCTCTCCTGCGTGAACTGGACGCCGACCTGCGGGAGCTTCTCGAGTTCCTCGGGCATGGTCACTTTCCCGCCGGGCGAGCGCCGAGGCGTCGCCGGGATCGCGCAGATCGTAGCATTCGCGCGGTCGCGGCCGGCGGCCGCCCGCTCAGGGGTTCTGCGCCAGCACCTCGCGCAGGATCGCGATGTTGTGCCGGTGGCCGGTCAAGCGCGCGGTCACCTTGCCGCGGATCGGGAAGCCGAGCAGGTAGAGGTCGCCGACGACGTCCAGGACCTTGTGGCGCACGAACTCGTCGGGGAAGCGCAGCGCGGTGTTGACCACGTTGTCCTCCCCCACCAGAATGCAGTTGTCGAGGCGGCCGCCGGAGCCCAGCCCCAGCTCGGCCATCATCTTGAGGTCGCGCATGAAGCCGAAGGTGCGGGCGGGCGCCACCTCGCGCACGTAGCTGTCGAAATCGGTCATCGTGAACTCGAAGAACTGCTCCCCGATCGGCGGCGGGTAGCGCAGCAGATAGGAGATCGCGAAGCCGTCGAAGGGCTCGAGCGCCAGGCTCTTGCCGGCTTCGCCCTCGACCTCGTAGCGGCGGTCGATGACGATCTCGCTGCGCGGGGCGTCCTGGTCGACGACGCCGACGTCCTCGAGCTTCATGCAGAACTCGAGCGCCGAGCCGTCGAGCACCGGGATCTCGCCGTGGACCTTGATCAGCAGGTTGGTGACGCCGAGCGCGTGCAGGGCCGACAGGA
>JBFJMD010000236.1:0-4939 GCA_041634115.1 Thermoanaerobaculia bacterium
ATGCGGCCGAGCAGGTCCCGCGCCAGGTCCTGGGGATCGCTCGAGGGGCCGACCAGGGCCCGCTGCGGCGCGAGGTCGGAGGCGTAGCGCAGCACCCGGTCGGGCTTGGCGGCGAGGACCAGCCAGTCGCCGAAGAAGCCGCGCTCGATCGACCGCACCTTCTTGAGCGGCTCCCCGCGGGAGGAGTCCGGGTCGACGAACGACCTCGACCCGCCGTCGACCGGCAGCCTCACCTCGCCGGCGCTGATCGCGGCGAGCTCGCCGTCCCGGTCCCAGGACGGGCGCTCCGGACCGGGGAGCCGGAAGCGTCCGGCGACCCCGCCCTCCGGGTCGGCGAGCACGAGCTCGCCGGCGTCGTCGGCGATCGCCAGCCGGCCGTCGTCGCGCGCCGCGACGCCGACCGGTCGTTTCAGCGTGTCGCCGAGCGTGAGCGCCCGCGCCCGCTGCCAGCGCTCCTCGCCGGCGGCGGGCCGCACCGCCAGCCGGTGGATGAGGGTGAGGCGCCGGCGCGCGACCTCGATCGCCCGGCCGCCGTCCGCCTGCGGCTCGTCGGCGCGGTCGAGGGCGCTCTGGAACATCTCCGCAGCCGACTCCCACTCGCCCTGCGCGAGCAGTGCGCTGCCCAGCCCGACACGCGCCGGCGGCCCCCACGGCGACGCCACCTCGTCCTCGATCACTGCGAGATAGGACGCCGCGGCCTCGCCGACCGCGCCCTGGCCGAGCGCGAGCTCGGCGCTGAGGACCCGCGCCCGCGCCCGCGACTCGAGCGCCGGGTAGGTGACGCGATCGAAGAGCAGCCAGGCGTTGCGCAGGGTGTTGCGGGCCTGCTCGAGACCCCGCGGGTCGCGGGCGCGCTCGGCCTCGATCTCGCCCAGGACCACCCAGCCTCCCGCCGCCTGCGGCGAGCGGGGGTAGCCGTCGACCAGCTTGCGCGCCGCCTCGCCGGCGGGCTCGGCGTTGCGCCGGTCCAGCTGCGCGCGGGCGATGCGCAGCAGCGCCTCCGGGGCCTCGAGGCTCTCGGGGAACTGTCGGACGATGTTCTCGTAGCCCCGGAGCGCGGCGGCGAGATTCCCTTCGTCGGCCTCGCGCGCCGACTCCCGCAGCAGCCGCAGGGCGGGGCGGTCGGGGCTCTGCGCGGCGGAAGGCGAGCCGCCGCCGGCGAGGACGAGGACCGCCCACGCCGCCAGCGACGCCGCTCGCACGCGCCCCCGACCGATCATTCCAGGGGCGCGACCCGGAAGATGTCGGGGGTGTCCGGTCCGATCACTTCCGTGAACTCGAGCGTGCGCTCGGGGTTGATCCAGGTGAAGGTGAACTCGTGCGAGCCGTGCACGAGGCTCGGGGACAGGGGGGCGAAGCCGAGGTCGCGTCCGTCGATGCTGATCCGGCAGTTGCTCGGCTGGGCGCCGATGTTGACCGACGTGGTCGCCGGGGCGCCCAGCCGTGTCGTTTCGCCCGACGCGACCTCGACCGTGTGCCTCGCGCTGAAAAAGACCTCGGGCGCCCGCAGCCTCACGGCGTACCGGTCGGGCGGCAGCGGGATCTCGTGCTCGCGAGCCGCCGGGTAGACCTTTCCCGCCACTTCGACGGTGAGCGGAAAGCCGGCCCGCACCACCAGGCTGCCGGGCACCACCCGCGGCTTGAGCGGAAAGAAGAGCTCCCGGGTGGTCCGCTGCTCCTCGGTGAGATCGGTCAGCATGAAGGTCTTGCCCTGCTCCTGGTAGCCGTCGAGAGCGATCCGCAGATCGTATCGCCGCTCGGGCTCGAGCTCCAGGGCGGTGGGCGTGGGCTCGTCGAGCGGGGTGCCGTCGAGGACGACCCGCGCCCCCTGCGGCTGGCTGTCGATCCGGTAGGTCTGGCGCACCGGTCCGGGGGGCGGCGCCTCGGTCCGGGGCGCCGGCCGGTCGGGGGTCGCCGCGGGGGTTTCGGCCATCCAGCTCTCGGCGAAGGCGGAGAGCCTGTCGCGCCCCAGCCAGACCGTCGTCGCCAGGGCGGCGACGAGCAGGGCGCCGACCAGCGCGGCGGCGCGGCGGAAAGCCGTGCCGCGCATGACCGCGGTGCGCGGCCTGGACGGGGGGACCGGACGCGAGCGGATGCCGGGCTCGCCGGACGGCGTCCCCGGCGCGGCGGCCGCCGCCGAGTGCGGGATCGGCGAGCCGGGCTCGACCCCGCGCAGGCGCTTGAGCTCCTCGACGATCTCGCCGAATTCGGCGAAGCGGCCGTCGCGGTCCTTCTCCAGGCAGCGGTCGATCAGCCGCACCAGCCCGTTGGGGCAGTCCGGCCAGTGGTCGCGGACCGGGCGCGGATTCTCGGAGAGGATCTGGTACATCACCGCCGAGAAGGTGTCGCCCTGGAAAGCGCGCTGATAGGAGACGAGCTCGTAGGCCAAGGCGCCGAAGGAGAAGATGTCGGTGCGGTGGTCCACGGCCTCGCCGCGCACCTGCTCGGGCGAGAGGTAGGCGGTGGTGCCGATGGTCTGTCCGGTCGCCGTCAGCCCGGTCTGCTGGTGCTGGAGCTGGGCGATGCCGAAGTCCATGATCTTGACCGTGCCGTCCTTCAAGACGTGGACGTTCCCGGGCTTGACGTCGCGGTGGATGACGCCCTTGCTGTGCGCGTAGCCGAGGCCGCGGGCGATCTGCTGGAGGTAGAGCATCCGCTCGGCGTAGGGGATGGGGTCGCCGCGCTTGATCTTGTCGTCGAGGTCCTCGCCGGTCAGCAGCTCCTCGACCAGGTAGGGGACGTCGTCCTGGACCCCGAAGTCGTAGATCGTGATGATGTTGCGGTGGTGGAGGTTGCCCGAGATCTCGGCCTCGAGCTCGAAGCGCCGGCGGGTCGTCTCGTCGTTCGCGGTGCAGGTCTTGATCGCGAGATTGCGCTTGATCACGGGGTCGTAGCCCCGATAGACCTCGCCGAAGCCGCCGGCGGCGATCTTCTCCAGCACCTCGTATTTCCCGAAGCGTTCGATCATCGAAGTCGACGCGGAGTCTATCAACGCGGCTAGAGCAGCTCGTCGAGCCAGGCGGCGAGTCGCTCGAGGCGAGCGACGAGCCACCGCAGCCCTTCTTCGAGCCAGGGCAGGTTGCTCTCGGCGAAGGCGACGACCTCGGCCCGGTACACCCAGACCGCCGCCGCCAGGCCGGCGACGAGGAGGGCGCCGAGCAGCGGGGCGGCGCGGCGCAGGGCCGCGCCGCGCACGACGGCGGTGCGCGGCCTGGACGGGGGTGCCGGCCGGGAGCGGATCCTCGGCTCGCCGGACGGCGCTCGCGGCACGGCCGCGGCCGCCGCCGGGCCCGGGGTCGGCGTGGCGGCCTCGACCCCGTGCAGGCGCTTGAGCTCCTCGACGATCTCGCCAAAGTCGGCGAAGCGGCCGTCGCGGTCCTTCTCCAGGCAGCGCTCGATCAGCCGCACCAGGGCGTTCGGGCACTCCGGCCAGTGCTCGCGGATCGGGCGCGGCTCGTCGGAGAGGATCTGGTACATGACCGTCGAGAAGGTTTCGCCCGGGAAGGCGCGCCGATAGGCCAGGAGCTCGTAGGCCAGGGAGCCGAAGGAGAAGATGTCGGTGCGGTGGTCGACGGCGTCGCCGCGCACCTGCTCGGGGGAGAGGTAGGCGGTGGTGCCGATGGTCTGGCCGGTGGCCGTCAGGCCGCTCTCCTGATGGAGGAGGCGGGCGATGCCGAAGTCCATGATCTTGACCGTGCCGTCCTTCAGGATGCGGACGTTGGCGGGCTTGACGTCGCGGTGGATGACGCCCTTGTCGTGGGCGTGGCCGAGGCCGCGGGCGATCTGCTGGAGGTAGAGGATCCTCTCGGGGTACGGGATCGGTTCGCGGCGCCTGATCTTGTCGTCGAGATCTTCGCCGGTCAGCAGCTCCTGCACCAGGTAGGCGACGTCGCCCTCGACCCCGAAGTCGTAGATCGTGATGATGTTGCGGTGGTGGAGGTTGCCCGAGATCTCGGCCTCGAGCTGGAAGCGGCGGCGGGTCCTCTCGTCGCTCGCGGTGCAGGTCTTGATCGCGAGGTTGCGCTTGATCACCGGGTCGTAGCCCCGGTAGACCTCGCCGAAGCCGCCGGCGGCGATCATCTCCCGCACCTCGTACTTTCCCAGGCGATCGATCATCGGACCCGCCGCGAATCGTATCACTCGCGGGACCCGGTCCGGCCGAGCCTAACTAGCTCCAGCTCAACGACTTAGCGCGGCAGGCCGCGGCGGTCAGCCGGTCAGCGAGAACCAGCCCGCGAGCAGCCTGCGGACGGTCGGGGTGAGCCGGCCGCGCCGCCAGGTGTCGGCGGCCTTCTTGATCACCTCGGCCTGGGTGGGATAGGGATGGATGGTCGCGGCGATGCGCTCGAGCCCCACCTCGTTCTTGACCGCCAGGCAGAGCTCGCCCAGGAGGTCGCCGGCGTGCTCGGCGACCAGCGTGGCGCCGAGGATGCGGTCCTTGCCCTTGCCTAGATGGAGCCTCAGGAAGCCCTCGCGCTCGCCGTCCAGCACCGCGCGGTCCACCTCGGCCAGCGGCAGGGTCAGGGTCTCCACCTCGAGGCCGCGCTCCCGGGCGTCGCGCTCGTACATGCCGACGTGGGCGATCTCCGGGCTGGTGTAGGTGCACCAGGGAACCACCAGCGCGCTCGCCTTGGCGCGGCCGAAGAAGAGCGCGTTCTGGATGGCGATTCGGGCCAGCGCGTCGGCGGTGTGGGTGAACTGGTAGCGCGAGGCCACGTCGCCGACCGCGAAGATCCGGCGGTTGCTGGTTCGCAGCCGGTCGTCGATGCGGATCCCGAGCCGCTCGTCGTAGTCGACGCCCGCCCGGGCGAGGTCGAGCCCCTGGACGTTGGGCGCGCGGCCTGCCCCCACCAGGATCTCGTCGACCTGGCACTGGCCCTCCCGAACCGGAGCGCAGCTGTAGTGGAGCGTCTTGCCCGAGGCCGAGGTCGAGACCTTG
>JBFJMD010000237.1:0-4902 GCA_041634115.1 Thermoanaerobaculia bacterium
ATGTCGGCCCGCCAGGTGGTCCGGTATCTGGTGCTCGCCGCCATCATGGCGCCTGTCATCCACGTCGCGTTCTCGTTTCTCCTGGGCTGGAAGGAGTACATGCCGTTCCTGGAGATTCCGGCGTGGTGGGAGCTCTTCGGCTAAACCCGCGCAGGGAGTAAGGAAGCACTGTCCGGAAACTGAGATATGACTGCGATCGCACGACTCCGGTACTTCCACGGAATGGGATTCGATTCAGACTCGAATCGCCCTGTCGATAAGATCTTTGCCGTGAGCGTCGGCGTATCAGGCCTTTCCGCCAAGATCGTCGAATCGCTGGACGCCGAGCGCATCCTCTCTCTGAAGAGCCGGTACGGCGATCCGACGCTGGGAGATCCTGTCGAGGTCGATCGCCTGGAGATCGACTTCGAAGGAGGCGGGCCACCCCATCAGGTCACGATCTTCAACCGTGGACTGACTTTGATGCTCACCGACGACGACGACGTTCGACGGCTACATCGCTTCTTCGGCGTCCTCAAGAAGGAGCTCGGACGGACTGCGTGAAGCTGCCGGACGACACTGAGAGCCTCGCGGCGGGCAGGCCGGTCGATCTCCTGTGCGTGAAGGGCGGATTCGACGTCATCCACAGCCGGATCCCGCCGAACGGGATCGCGGTTATCGTGCGCACCGGCTTGTCCCGGGTGAGGCCGGTGCCGGGTGAGATCTTCACCCTGCAGGTCGAGCGAACCTGGGTGTTCGGCCACACCCGCTACGCGAAGGGCCTCGTCGCCGAGAGCCGGCTGGAGGTTTCGAGACTCGAGCTCGAGCCGCTCGGCCTCCAGGAGTGGGGCAGCTGGGACCCGGAGGAGGAGGCCTGGCTCTTCGAGGAGCCCGGTCACCCGGTATACGAGGAGATCCGGGCCGCGGCAGCGCGGCCGCAGTACGAGATGCAGCAGATAGTGCCCGAGGACGCCGTCGAGCTGCGCTGGGAGGAGGATGCGATCCTGGAGGCGGTCGCGCTCGCCACTGCCGGCGCCGTCGGGGAGGCTGAGGATCTCCTCGGCGACCTTCTGACAGCCGACCTGCGCTGCCTCGACGCCCACGCCCACCTCGGCACCCTCGAGCTGCGGAGCGAGTGGCCGGGAGCTCTCGATCGAGCCGCTCGGCACTACCGGACCGGCATCGAGATCGGCCGCCTGACGCTGGGAGACGACTTTCAGGGTGTACTACCTTGGGGCCTGATCGACAACCGTCCCTACCTGCGCTGCCTGCATGGCCACGGCCTTTGCCTCTGGCGCAGCGGCGACCTCGCCTCTGCCGCAAGTGTGTTCCGCCGCATGCTCTGGCTCAATCCAGGCGATAACCAGGGCGCCCGGTTCAACCTGGCGGCGGTCGAGGCGGGCCTCTCCTGGGCGGATGCCTCAGCCGGAGATGCCGACCCTTAGCCACGGCGCCTCAGGCAATCCCCCGCCTTCGGGCGTCCAGGTTCGTCCGGCGCCCCGTCGTCCTTCACCCGACCGCCGTTGACCCGCTCTCGGCGCAGGGCATCCACATGTCGCTGTCGACGGGGCTCGAGGCCGCCCCGGCGATCGCCGCCTTCCTGGCCGGCGACCCTTTGGGGCTCGCGGCCTACCGGCGCTCAGGAGCCGGTCGGAGGAGGGGATCGCGCGGGTCGTCAGCCGCCCGCGAGGGCCAGGCGGAACGCCGCCATCTCTTCGCCGTTGCGCACCAGCAGGAGGTCGCCGGCGAGGACCGGGTGGTTCCAGGTCTTGCCCTGGATGGCGGGGAAGCGCGCGAGCTCGTTGAACCGATCGGGGGTGGCGGCGACCAGCGCCAGCTCGCCCTTCTCAGAGAGCACCACCAGCAGGTCCTGGTCGGCCAGCAGCACGAGCTGGCCGTGGCCGTAGCGCCCGCCCTTCCACTTGCGCTCGCCGTCGTCGAGGCCGATGGCGGCGAGGATGCTGCCGTCGAAGCCGTAGGCGTGGCCCTCGTGGACGACGAAGTCGTTGAAGTAGGGCTTGAGCCCGATCGACGTCCAGCGTTCTTCGACGCTCCAGCCGCCCGGTCCCTGCGCGAGCGCGAGGCGGCGCGTGCCGCTCTCGGCGCTGACGCTGATCAGCACGTCCCCGTCCGCGGTCCGGTTCGGCTGCACGATGGGGAAGCCCTGCCACGGGTGCTCCCAGAGCAGCGCGCCGTCCGCCGGCGAGAAGCCGGCCAGCCCGGTCTTGCTGAGCAGGAGGACCTGCGGAACGCCGTCGATCGTCAGCAGATGGGGCGAGCTGTAGCTGATGCCGCGGGCCGGGCCTTGCCAGCGCGGCTCGCCGGTGGCGCGGTCGTAGGCGACGAGCCGGCCGGAGACGGCGACGATGACCAGGTCCTCGGTGACGGCGGGTGAGCTCGAGAAGCCCCAGTAGGGGACGGCAGTGTCGGTGTCGGACGCCGCGTCGTGTGACCACACGACGGAGCCGTCGGCGGCGTCGAGCGCGTTGACGACGCCGGTGGCGCCGAAGGTGTAGACGCGGCCGTCGCTGACGGTCGGCGTGCCGCGCGGGCCGGCGCCGGCGTTCGCCTCCCAGAAGCGGGTCGCGTCGCGGTGGAACCAGACCGGCTCGCCGGTGGCCACGCGGTAGCAGGCGACGATCTCGTCCTCCCCGCGCTGCTCCTGGGTGTAGAAGTGATCGCCGCGAACCGCGAAGGACGACCAGCCCGGCCCGACCGGACGGCGCCAGACCTCGACCGGCGGCGAGGCGGACCAGTCGGTCGCGATCCGCACGCCGGCAAGGACGCTGTCGCGCCAGGGTCCGCGGAAGCCGGGCCAGTCGATCGCCGCCCCGGGCATCGCGGCCGTCTGCGCCGGATCGGCCGCTGCCACCGTCTCGGCGGTCTCGGCCGTCTCGGCCGTGACGGCCGGCGCGCCCGGTGGGGCCGGCCGCGCCGCCTCCGCCCTCTCCTTCGGGAGCACCGGAACCTCCGGGGCCGGGGCCGCCGGGGGCGGCGTCGGCTCGGGGCCAGCGGTGGCGAGCAGCCGCTCCTCGGGAGTCGGCGTCCAGCGCCAGGCGAAATCGGGAGCGGCCTCGGCGTTGATGCCGCCGACCCGCAGCAGGGTCCACAACCCGCAGGCGATCAGCACGGTCGCCACCATCGTCGTCCGCCGGAGCCGGTCCGCGAGATTCCGGGTGGCCACCGCCCAGACCACGAAGGTGAGGCTCAGGACCGGGATGGCGTAGAGGTAGAAGAGCATCCCCATCGCGGCCGTGGCGATCGAGGGGTGGAGGAGGAGCGGCGTCGCCGCCACCGCGGCGATCATCAGGACGACTCCGCCGAGTCGCTCCCACCCGGGCGCCCGGCTGAAGAACCCCCACCAGAGGAGGATCAGCAGCCCGGCGGCCATCGCCCCGAGAATGGCGGGGTAGAGGGCGTCGGGCCAGAAGACGGGCACGACGAAACGGCCGAGCCACTGCATCGCCACGATGAGGACGCCGGGCCACAGCCGGAGCGGCCTTCGCGCAGTCGATGGATCGCTGGGTACACGGGTCATCTCGGACTCTCCCGGGAGCCGGTCATCTCTCAGGGCGGGCTCGACCTGCTACCTTCACCCCTACGGATCGGGCGATGCGCGTGTTTCGTCGGGAACTTCGCGCCGATCGGCAGCGTCCAAGGAGAAGAATCATGCGGAATTGGGCTCCGGCCGTCGCGGTCCTGCTGGCGGGTGCGCCCGCCTCGGCCCAGGATATCTTTCTCGTCGGCGGGATGCTGGTCGATCCCGCGACCGAAACGGTCAGCTCGGAGAACCTGCTCATCTTCGGCGGCGCGATCGCCGGACGACCCGACGAGCCGCCGGCGGGCTTCGCGGGTCGGGTGCTCGACGTCTCGAGCAAGTGGGTCATCCCCGGCCTGCACGATCTCCACGTCCACGCGAACGCCAACCCGGGCCCCGGCGCGCGCGAGCGCCTCGGCCCGGAGCGGACCGCGCAGCGGATGCTCTGGGCGGGGGTCACGGGCTACCTGGATCTCTTCAACCTGGAGGAGTTCATCTTCACGGTGCGCGACCGGCAGCGCGGCGCCGCCGAGGTCACGGGCGCGGACATCTTCGCCGCCGGCCCCTGCCTGACGGGGTCGCCCCCCCGGCACTACGGCTGGCCCTCGCGGGCGATCGACACGCCGGAGGACGCGCGGCGCGAGGTCGGCGAGCTGGCGCTCGCCCGGCCCGACGTGGTGAAGCTCATCTACGAGCACAAGGGGGAGGGGGAGCGGCGCGCGGTGCGGCCGACGTTCGATCGGCAGACGCTCGAGGCCGCCGTGGCCGCCGCGGCCGCGCACGGGCTACCCACGGTCGTCCACGTCCGCAGCTGGCGGGACGTGCGCGAGTCCGTGCTCGCGGGCGCGACCGCCATCACCCACATTCCCTGGCAGCCGATGCCGGAGGACATCGTCGGGTTGATGGCCGAGCGGGGGACCTTTCTCATGCCGACCCTCGACAGGGGGGACCCCGCCTTCTGGACGCGCCAGGAGGTGCTGGACTCGCCGTTCCTGCGGGCGATGACCACTCCCGCCGTCCTCGACGCCTACCGCCGGGACGACCTGAGCGAAGGCACGCTCCACCAGAGGATGATCGCCTCGCAGCTGCGCGTGCGCGGCGAGCGGCTCCGGTCGGTCAAGACGCTCTCGGACGCCGGGGTGCCGATCCTCTCCGGGTCGGACTCCGGAAACCTGGGGACGGTCCTCGGCTACTCCCTCCACCACGAGCTCGCGGTGCTGGTCGAGGCCGGGCTCGGCGAGTGGCGGGCGCTGGCCGCGTCGACGACGCTGGCGGGGGAGCTCCTGGGCCGCCCCTGGGGCCTCTCCCCGGGCGACGAGGGGAGCGTCGTCGTCCTCGAGGCGTCGCCGCTCGAAGACATCGCCAACACGAGCGCGATCGCGGCC
>JBFJMD010000238.1:0-4869 GCA_041634115.1 Thermoanaerobaculia bacterium
CGGGGCGCCGATCGTGCCGCTCGCGTTCGCGGCCGAGCGCCCCTGGCGGCTGCGCTCCTGGGACCGGCTGATCCTGCCCCGGCCCTTCTCGCGGGTGGCGGTGGCCGTCGGCGAGCCGCTGGCGGTGGCCGGAGACCTGCCCGACGCCGCCCTGGCGGCCGAGTCGGAGCGGCTCGGCCGGCGCCTGGACGCCCTGGTGCGGGCCGCGGAGGAGGCACTTTCACCGTCGGGCCCGGGCCCCGCAACCGCCCCGCCGGGTGGCCCGTAGAAGACCCCGGGTGTGAGAGACTGTCGAATCCGCGCCGGAGGTCCCTCCGGCGCCTCCACGATGAGAACGACGAGGTGATGATGGTGAAGATCCCGAAAAGCGCGACCCTGGCCTGCGCTCTGGCGGCCTTCGTGGGCGTCGACCCGCTCGCGGCGCAGGACTTCGAATCCTTCTCGAAGCGGCTGACCGAGCGGCGGCTCGACAACGGCCTGACGATCCTGATCTACGAGCGGCCGGGGGCGCCGGTGGCCTCCTTCTACACCTACGTGGACGTCGGCTCGGCGCAAGAGGTGCCGGGGATCACCGGGCTGGCGCACATGTTCGAGCACATGGCCTTCAAGGGCACCACCCGGATCGGCACCTCGGACTACGAGGCCGAGAAGAAGGCCTTGGACGAGATCGACCGCGCCTACGCCGAGTACGACCGCGAGCGGCGCCAGCCCGACGCCGACCCGGCGAAGGTCGCCGAGCTCGAGAAGGCCTGGAAGGACGCCCGCGACAAGGCCGGAAGCTACGTGGTCAAGAACGAGTTCACCGAGATCATCGAGCGCGCCGGCGGGGTCGGCATCAACGCTTCGACCTCTTCCGACAACACGGACTACTTCTACTCGCTGCCGGCCAACAAGGTGGAGCTCTGGGCGTATCTCGAGTCGGAGCGCTTCCTCGATCCGGTGCTGCGCGAGTTCTACACCGAGCGCGACGTGGTGATGGAGGAGCGCCGCCTGCGGACCGAGAGCCAGCCGATCGGGCGGCTGATCGAGCAGATGCTCAACGCCGCCTTCATCGCCCATCCCTACAAGATGCCGACGGTCGGCTACATGAGCGACCTCCGGTCCTTCTCGCGCGAGGACGCCGAGGAGTTCTACCGGCGCTACTACTCGCCCGGCAACATGATCATCGCCATCGCCGGGGCGGTGGACGCCGGGAAGATCCTGCCGGTGCTCGAAACCTACTTCGGCCGGCTGCCGGCGGGGCCGCCACCGCCGCCGCTGCGCACCGAGGAGCCGCCGCAGATCGCCGAGCGCATCGTGCGCATCCCCGACCGCTCGCAGCCGGTCTACGCCGAGGGCTATCTGCGGCCCGCCGTCACCCATCCCGACGACGCGGTCTACGACGCGATCGCCGACATCCTCTCCACCGGCCGCACCTCGCGGCTCTACCGCTCGCTGGTGCGCGACAAGAAGATCGCGGCCACGACCGGCGCCTTCAACGGCTTTCCCGGCTACAAGTACCCGAACCTGATGCTGCTCTACGCGTTCCCCACCCCGGGGCACAGCAACGAGGACGTCCAGGCGGCGATCCGGGCGGAGATCGAGCGCCTGAAGACCGAGCCGATCAGCGACGAGGAGCTGGAGATGGTCAAGACGCGGGCGAAGGCCGGGCTCATCCGCTCGCTCGCCAGCAACACCGGGATCGCCTCCCAGCTCGCCACCTTCCAGGCGCTCTTCGGCGACTGGCGCGAGATCTTCAGAAATGTGGAGCGCATCGAGAAGGTCACCAAAGAGGACATCCAGAGGGTCGCGCGCGCGACCTTCAAGCCGACCCACCGCACCGTGGCGATGATCGTCAACGAAGAGAGCGCGGGCTGAGGACTCGACGATGAGAAAAACGAGAGACGGATTCCGGAAACCGGCGGCGATCGCCGCCGCGGGGGCGGCCCTGCTGCTCGCGACCGCGGGCGCCGCCGCCGCGCAGGTCACGGACTACCGCGAGATCGAGTACCCCGAGCTCGCCGAGTTCGTGATCCCCAGCCCCGAGATCTTCGAGCTCGACAACGGCATGAAGGTCTTTCTGCTCGAGGACCACGAGCTGCCGCTCGTCCAGGTCCTCGCCCGCGTCCGCACCGGCGCCGCCTGGGAGCCGGCGGAGAAGACCGGTCTCGCCGAGCTCCTGGGCACGGTCCAGCGCACCGGCGGCACGAGCCGGATGAGCGGCGACGAGATCGACGACTTCCTCGAGGCGCGGGCGGCGACGGTCGAGACCAGCATGAGCAACACGGTGGCCTTCGCCTCGATGGACTGCCTGAAGGAGGACTTCGACGCGGTCTTCGAGGTGTTCCACGACGTCTTGCGCAGCCCGCGCTTCGCCGAGGACAAGATCGAGATCGCCAAGGTGCAGATGAAGTCTTCGATCGCGCGGCGCAACGACAACGTGAACGCGATCGCCGGCCGCGAGTTCTCGCGCCTGGTCTACGGCTACGACTCGCCGCTGGCGCGGATGGAGGAGTACGCGACGGTGGACGCGGTGACCCGCGAGGACCTCGTGGCCTGGCACGCGCGCGACTACCACCCCAACAACGTCTACCTGGGCGTGGTGGGCGACTTCGACAGCGCCGTGATGAAGAAGAAGGTGCGCGCCCGCTTCTCCGGCTGGCCGCGCGGCCCGGCGGCCGAGCGGCCCGAGGTGCCCTATCGCAAGGAGCGCGCCGCGAGCACCTTCTTCATCGAGAAGCCCGACGTCAACCAGGCCAACGTGCAGCTCGGGCACCTGGGGATCACCTACCACGAGCCCGACTACTTCGCGGTCCAGGTGATGAACGAGGTGCTGGGCGGCGGCTTCGCCAGCCGCCTGTTCAGCCGCATCCGCTCCGAAAAGGGACTCGCCTACTCGGTCGGCGGCGGCGTCGGGGCGGCCTTCGACTATCCGGGCATCGCCGGGTTCGGCCTGCAGACGAAGTCGGAGACCATGGGCGAGGCGGTGGACGCGCTCTACGAGGAGCTCCGCGGCATGATCTCCGACCCGGCCACCGCCGACGAGCTGGCGCGGGCGAAGGACGCGATCCTGAACTCCTTCGTCTTCAACTACGCCTCGAAGCGGCAGGTCCTCGGCCAGCAGATGCTCTACGCCTACTACGGGCTGCCGCTCGACTTCCTGGAGAAGTACCGCGCCAACATCGAGATGGTGACGGCCGACGACGTCGCGAGGGTGGCGCGGAAGTACCTGCACCCGGACGAGGCGGTCCTGCTGGTGGTCGGCCGGGAGGCGGACTTCGACCGGCCGATGAGCGCCTTCGGCGAGGTGACGGCGATCGACATCACCATTCCGCCGCCGCCGGCGGCGGCGCGAGCGGCCAAGACCGCCGAGACCGCCGAGCGGGGCCGCGCCGTCCTGGCCTCGATGGCCGCGGCCCTCGGCGGCGAGAGCCCGGAGAAGGCGAGCGCGATCAAGGTCGTCGCCGACGTGTTCCTGACGATGGGCGATCAGTCGATGTCGGTCGAGCAGAGCGCGCTCATCGTCTTCCCGGACCGGATCCACGTCGCGATGCGGGCGCCGATGGGCGAGCAGGAGGTGGTGATCGACGGCGCCGAGGGCTTCATGAAGGGCGGCGGCCAGGTGATCCCGCTGTCCCCCGAGCGGGTCGAGCGCCAGCTCGCCGACCTCGGGCGCGACCTCAACTACCTCGTCCGCTACAGCGGCGATCCCGAGCTCGAGGCGGTGGCGGCCGGCGAGGAGGAGGTCGACGGGGCGGTCTGCCAGGTGCTCGAGGTGACCTACCGCGGGACGTCGTCGAAGCTGTGGGTGGACGAGAGCGGCCGGGTCGTCAAGCAGGCCTACCAGGGGGAGCACCCGATGACCGGGGCGCCGGGGTCGTTCGAGGTGAGCCTCTCGGACTACCGCGAGCTCGAGGGCCGCCAGATCCCCTTCGAGAAGGTGATCCGGATCGACGGCGCCGAGGCGGTGACGGTGAAGATCAAGAGCTTCGAGGTCGATCCGGCGATCGATCCGGCGCTCTTCGAGCGGCCCGCGGCCTGATCGGATCACCCCCACCATCCCTCGGTCCCTTCCCCACCCTCGAGGGGGGGAAGGGCCGCCGCCGCCCGGCACTCTCTCCGCCCGAGCGGCTGCCCGGAAGAGGTGGCGTCGGTCCGGGGTCAGCGCCGGTTGGCGGCGAGGACGCGCTTGCGGAGGCGCACGGCGCGCGGAGTCACCTCCACCAGCTCGTCCTCGGCGATGAACTCCAGCGCCTGCTCCAGGTTGAGCAGCCGCGGCGGCACCAGCCGCACCAGCTCGTCGGCGCTCGACGCCCGCATGTTGGTGAGCTTCTTTTCCTTCGTCAGGTTGACGTCGAGGTCGCCGGGCCGCGAGCCCTCCCCCACGATCATCCCCTCGTAGATCTCGGTTCCCGGTCCCACGAAGAAGGTGCCGCGCGGCTGCAGGTGCTCGATCGCGTAGGCGGTGGCGCGGCCTCCCCGGTCGGCGACCAGGGCGCCCGTGGTGCGCCGCGGGATCTCGCCCTGCCACGGCTCCCAGCCGTCGAAGAGGTGGTGGAGGATGCCGGTGCCGCGGGTCTCGGTCAGGAACTCGGTGCGGAAGCCGATGAGCCCGCGCGAGGGGAGCCGGAACTCCATCCGCACCCGGCCGCTGCCGTGGTTGACCATCCGCGTCATCCGTCCGCGGCGCCCGCCGACGGTGCGGGTGACGGTGCCGACGTGGTCTTCGGGGCAGTCGACGACGAGCAGCTCCATCGGCTCGTGCAGCACCCCGTCCACGGTGCGGGTGAGGACCTGCGGCTTGCCGATCGAGAGCTCGAAGCCCTCGCGCCGCATCATCTCGATCAGGATCGCGAGCTGCAGCTCGCCGCGGCCGGAGACCTGGAAGGC
>JBFJMD010000239.1:0-4852 GCA_041634115.1 Thermoanaerobaculia bacterium
AGGAGGTCGGGCATCGGCTCTTCTTCGGCGTCGTCGAAGTAGACCAGGCTCACGAGCAGGTGCTGCTCGTTGTATTCGATCGATTGGAAGCGGCGGCGGAGCAGGGAGAAGAGGGGCTCCAGGCCGTCGGCTCCCCTCAGGTAGAAGTAGAGATCGACGAAGTCCTTGCGGCTGCCGCGGCCGCCGATGGCGACGAGCTTCATGACGGCGATGTCGCGCGGATCGCCGAGGGCGAGACCGCGATAGGGCAGGGCGGGGAACAGGAGCGGCGCCTCGGCGCCGAGGAAGCTCAGGCGCAGGCCGTCGAGGACGGCGTGGAGGGTGCGCCCGGACTCCCGTTGGATGGCCAGGCGGCCAAGTCGCGAGAGCTCCGCGGCGAGGGCACGCGGATCGAAGGGGTTGGCGCGGAAGAGGTCGAGGTCCTCCGATACCCGGTGTCCGAGCTGCAGGGCGAGGCCGGTGCCGCCGCAGAGCGTCCAGCCCTCGAGGAGGCCCACCGAGAGGAGGCGGCGGACGACCCGCCAACCTTCAGGGCTGAGGACCTTCGGATGCATCGTCGGCGAGCATGAGCCGCCAGTAGTTGCGCGTTCTGGGGTCCATCGAGCGGTGAGCCGCGGCGGTGCGCACCGCTTCGTCCCCGTAGTAGTCGCGGACTCTGGCGACCTGCCGGCGGTCGCCGAAGGCGAGCACCCGGCGCAGGACCCATTGCGGGTAGCGATCGACGTCGTCGGCGCGGAGCTCGCGGTCCCAGAAGAGCGGCCCGAGCCGGCGCGCCAGCCGGCCCGGGGTGAGTCGGCGGTCGCGGCCCCGGCCTTTCGCCGGTCTGTCGATCGGCGCGCTGGGCGTCAGCCGGATCTCCAGCCGCGCCCCGAGCGCCGCGGCCAGCCGCCTCAGCGTCGCCACCTCGAACCGGTCCCAGCCGCTCTCGTAGCGATGCACGGTCGGCGCGCTGGTGCCGGCCCGCCGGGCGAGAGCGTCGAGCGTCAATCCGGCCGCTCGTCGCAGGCGCCGAATCTGCGCACCGACCGGCGCCGGCGGCTGGTTGTACTTATCATTCATGATAATATTTTACCTGCCCGACGAGCCCGGGTCAAACCCCTGGAGCGCGGGCTGTTGGTGCCCGCCGGCTTGGGCTGGGGCTACCGCGCTCCCGCGCCGGCCCGCAGCCGCGCCAGGTACTCCGGGTCGATCTTCGCCTTGACGGTGCGACGGTCGAGGCCCAGCGTCTTGGCGGCGCCGAGGTAGCTGCCGGTGCGGAAGTAGACCAGGGTGGCGTAGCGGCTGAGTAGGCTCTCGGCGTCGAGCTTCATCTCGGCGACCTCGGAGGCCAGGTCCGCGGTCGTCGCCGACCCGGCGGGGGCCGGGCTCGCCGCCGGCTCGTAGCTGCCGCGGATCAGGACGTTGCGCACGCACTGCTCGAGCTCGCGGAAGTTCCCGGGCCAGGCGTAGTCGAGGCCGAGGCTCGACTCGATCCCACGCATCACCTCGGCCGTCGCGCTTCCGACGTCCGCGCTGCCGACGAGGTCGGCGACGACGACCTGGACGAGGCTCGCCAGGTCTTCCGGCGACGCGGCGAGCTGCTCCCGAAGCGAGGGGGTCTCGATCAGATCGGAGCAGATCCGGTAGTAGAAGTCGGGCCGCATCCGGCCCGCTCGCAGCTCCTCCTTCGGATCGCGATTGGTGGAGGCGATGAGCTTGCCCTCGAAGCGGCGATCCACGGTGTCCCCGATCCTCTGGAAGGTGCGGGTCTGGAGCACCCGCAGCAGCTTGACCTGGAGATCGGTCGAGATCTCGCCGATCTCGTCGAGGAACACCGATCCCAGCGGCGGGCAGATCTCCAGCCACCCCTTGCGGTCCTGCACCGCTCCGGTGAACGAGCCCTTGCGATGGCCGAAGAGCTCCGACTCCACCAGGGTCGGCGACAGCGCGGCCAGATTGAGAGCGAAGAAAGAGGACCGGAAGTCCTCGGCGAAGGTCTGGCGGCGGGAGTCGAAGGGAATGTAGCGCGACCTGCCGATGGCGCGGGCCACCAGCTCCTTGCCGGTCCCCGAGGGGCCGGTGATGAGCGTCGTGAAATCGCCGAAGCGCGAGTAGAGGCCGCGCCGGAACCGGCGCAGGTCGTGGGTGAAGATGGACTGCCACACCTGGGCTCGCAGCTTCGCGACCGGGAGCGAAGAGCCCTGGAGGCTGTGGAAGACGAAGTGGAAGGCGCGCCGGGTCTGGAAGAACCAGGCGAAGACGAGATCGGCCGGGGCCTGGCCCTCGAGCCGGAGCTCCGGCGGCAGCAGGTAGGCATGAGCGGCCTCGAAGTCCGGCCAGAGCTCGACCCTGCGGGGGTTCTTCGGGAGCAGCACCAGCTCCAGCAGGTCTCCCCGCCAGCGGTTGTACAGCGTGTAGTAGACGACGTCCCGGTAGAGCCGCAGCTCCTCGGGCGACGGCGCGCTCGGCCCCAGCAGCTCGCTCCTCCAGGCCGGCAGCCTCTCCTCCAGGCGCTCCTGGATGCGGACGACGTTGGGGTTCGGCTCGCCCGGCTCGTTCGGGTGCCAGACCTCTCCGTGGGGCTCGAAGTCCCGCCCCAGCGCGCGGCGCTCGAGCTCGACCCGCTCGGGGAGAAAGGGGTTGCAGTAGGTGAGCTCGCCGGTCGCCTTCAGGAGCTCCCGGTCGCTCGGCAGGGGCATGCCTCGAGTGTACATGAAAAGCACACCCCTTGTGCTTCGCCTGTATAGAGCGGTCCCGGCGGTTTCAGACGCGGCGGGGCCGGCGCCAACGGGCCCACAGGAGCGACGCGAGGACGCCGATCGCGAAGCCGGCGAGGGCGGAGTAGCCGGCGACCTCGAAGACCGAGATGTTGTAGACGTCGAGGAACGTCGACCTGCGGCTCTCGGCGGAAAGCGCGGCGATCGACGGCCGTGGGCTCGTAGTCGCGATCGACGTCGAAGATCACCGGGCCCGCGAAGTCCCGCCCGGCGTCGAGCAGCCGGTCGTGCTTCCCCCGCGGATCCACGAGCCCCTCAGGGTCAGCCCTTCCAGGTGGACGTAATCGACGCCCCGGAGGCCGGAGAGGAGGGGCCCGCTCTCCCCGGGCGGAATCGTGAGGACCGCGCTGCCGGCGAAGAGCTTCACCCCCTGCCGCTCGCCGACCCGCTTGAACGGGAGCGCGGGCGCCAATCCTCCGTCCCGGCCTCGCGGTAGGCGACTTCGAGCGAGGCGTCGCCGTCCTCGTCCCCGCGCACCGGCCAGCGGAAGGCGAGATGCCGAAAGGTCGGATTGTCGACGATGAGCTCCTGCGGGCGGGCGGCCTCCGGCGGGCCCGGGTCGCCGGGCGGAGCCGCCCCGAGCGCCGCCACGGCGAGGAGCAGCGGGCCCAGCGCGCGAGGAGACGGCGTCATTCACGCGGAATCTACCAAGCGGCGGGCGCCGCATCGTCGCCGCCGGACCGGGCGGCCGGGGCAAAACCCCGGCCGCCCTTCCTGCGTAGGGAGCAGCGAAGGGTTACACGAACACCCCACCGCGTTGCAGAACGGGATCGGCTGCGAAAGAATCAGCGACCCCGGCACCGGCGGGCGGACCGTCTGGCGGACGCCGAGCACCTCCGCAAAGATCGATCTGATGCAGAAAGGAGAACCCGCGTGCGCAGCCTTCCGTCGACTACACTCCTCGGGATCCTGGCTCTCGGCCTGATCGCCGATCCGGCGCCGGCCTTCGAGCCGCAGGCCGCGGCCGTCGCCACCGAACCGGCCCCCACCGCGGCCCCGCAACCCCCCATGGCCGCGAAGAAGCCCAAGACCCTCGAGCTGCACGGCGTCGAGCGCGTCGATCCCTACTACTGGCTCAAGGACCGCGAGAACCCCGAGGTGATCGCCTATCTCGAGGCCGAGAACGCCTACACCGAGGCCGCGATGGCGCCCACCAAGGAGCTCCAGGAGAAGCTCTACGAGGAGATCGTCGGCCGCATCAAGCAGGACGACAGCACGGTGCCCTACCTCGAGCGCGGCTACTACTACTACGAGCGCTACGAGGAGGGGGACAACTACCCGATCTACTGCCGCAAGAAGGGCTCGCTCGAGGCGCCGGAAGAGGTCCTGGTCGACGCCAACAAGCTGGCCGAGGGGCACGAGTTCTTCAGCCTGCGCGGCGACCGCGTGAGCTCGGGCAGCACGATCTTCACCTACGCCGTGGACACCGTCGGCCGCCGCTTCTACACCCGCAAGTTCCGCGACGTCGCGACCGGCAAGGACCTGCCGGACGTGCTCCAGAACGTGACCCCGAACGCCGCCTGGGCCAACGACGACAAGACCCTCTTCTACGCCAAGCAGCACCCGGAGACGCTGCGCTGGTACCGGATCTACCGGCACGTCGTGGGCACCGATCCGGCCGCGGACGTCCTGGTCTACGAGGAGCCGGACGAGGAGTTCAACACGTTCGTCTACAAGACCAAGTCGGACAAGTACGTCGTCATCGGCTCCACCCAGACCCTCTCCGCCGAGTACCGGCTGGTGGACGCGAACGACCCGGCGGCCGCCCCCCGGCTCTTCCAGGCCCGCGAGGAGAACCACGAGCACTCCATCGACCACATCGGCGGGCACTTCTACATCCGCACCAACCTCGACGCCAAGAACTTCCGGCTGATGAAGACCCCGGAGACCGCGACGGCGAAGAGCAACTGGGTCGAGGTCATCCCCCACCGCGACGACGTCTTCCTGTCGGACATCGACCTCTTCCAGAACCACCTCGTGGTCTCGGAGCGCAAGGGCGGTCTCCTGCAGCTCCGTATCGTGCCCTGGGACGGCGGCGCGGAGCACTACCTGGACTTCGGCGAGCCCGCCTACGCCGCCTACGCCACCGACAACCG
>JBFJMD010000240.1:0-4803 GCA_041634115.1 Thermoanaerobaculia bacterium
GAGGCCTGCCCCGGGGGGCTCTCCGCCAGCGCTCACTCGAGCCGCCGAAGGGCACCGCCGGCCGGCGCGGACGCGGAGCGCAGGCGCGAGCCCCCGGTCAAAGTCCGAACAGCTCGCGCCGGCCCCCGGGGCGGGCCTCCGCGGGACCCGAAGCGCCGGAGGTGCCGAAGCGGAATCTTCGAAGACCGCCGAAGCGCATCTTCGAAGACGGCCGGCACGGAGTCCGGCCGCTACCGCCGAGGTAGCCGAAGCGCATCTTCGAAGACACCCGAAGCCACCGACCCCGAAAGCGCCGCCGAAGCCGCGGAAAACCCACCACCTTTGGACCGTCGCGACACCTAGGGGACAATACCCCCATGACCGGCAGGCCCGAGCAAGAGGGCGCGGCGCGCAGAATCGACCCGAGCCGCCGGCCCGTCCTGTACGTCGTCGCCACCGCCCACCTCGACTCCCAGTGGCGCTGGACCATCCAGGACACCATTCGCGACTTCCTCCCCGACACCCTCGAGCGCAACTTCGAGCGCTTCGAGAAGTACCCCGGCTACGTCCTGAGCTTCGAGGGCGCCTTCCGTTACATGCTCATCCGGG
Organism: Thermoanaerobaculia bacterium; assembly: GCA_041634115.1. Lineage (GTDB taxonomy): Bacteria > Acidobacteriota > Thermoanaerobaculia > Multivoradales > JAHEKO01 > JBFJMD01. Next base: position 589 of record JBFJMD010000240.1, read on the forward strand.
AGTACTACCCGGCGCTCTTCGAGCGTCTGAAGCGGCTCGTGCGCGCCGGCCGCTGGCGGGTCGCCGGCAGCATGCTCGACGCGGCCGACGTCAATCTGGTGTCGCCCGAATCGCTGATCCGCCACGTGCTCTACGCCAACCGCTTCTTCGCCGCCGAGCTCGGCGTGACCAGCCGCGACCTCTTCCTGCCCGACTGCTTCGGCTTCGGCCACAGCCTGCCGTCGATCGCCGCCCACTGCGGGCTCGTCGGCTTCTCCTCGCAGAAGTTCATCAAGTGGATGCGGCCGGCCCGCATCCCCTTCAACATCGGGCTCTGGGAGGGACCCGACGGCAGCCGGGTGGTGGCGGCGCTCAACCCCGAGGGCTACGGCGACGGCCTCTTCGAGGACCTGAGCCGCGCCGAGCGCTGGCGCGAGCGGATCGAGCGGCTGGGCGAGGAGACCGGCGTCTACGTCGGCTACAAGTACTTCGGGGTCGGCGACCAGGGGGGCGCCCCGGACGAGGCCACCCTCGAGTGGCTGGAGAAGAGCATCGCCGGCGACGGTCCGCTCGCCGTCGTCCACGCCGGCTCCGACCAGATCTTCCGCGACCTCGGGCCCGAGCTGGCGGCGCGGCTGCCCCGCTTCCGGGGCGAGCTGCTGCTGCCCCGCCACGGCACCGGCTGCTACACGTCGCAGGCGGTGATGAAGCGCTGGAACCGGCGCAACGAGCTCCTGGCCGACGCGGCGGAGCGGGCGGCGGCGGCGGCCGCCTGGCTGGGCGCCATGCCCTATCCGCGCGAGCGCCTGCGCCAGGCCTGGATCCGCTTCCTCTGGCACCAGATGCACGACGACCTGACCGGCACCAGCATCCCCGAGGCCTATCTGATCTCGTGGAACGACGAGGTGGTGGCGCTCAACGAGTTCGCGACCGTGCTCGAGGACGGGGTGGCGGCGCTGGCGCGCGGCCTCGACACCCGGGTCGAAGGCGCGGCGCTGGCGGTGTTCAACCCGCTGTCGATCGAGCGCGAGGACGTCGTCGAGGTGGAGCTCGACGGCGAGATCGCCACGGCGGCGGGGCTTGCCGACGGAGTGCGGGTCTTCGGACCCGACGGCCGGGAGGCGCCGGCCCAGCTCCTCGGCGGCGGCGAGCGGCCGCGGGTCGCCTTCCTGGCGCGGCTGCCGCCCGTCGGCCTCGCCGTCTTCGACCTGCGCGCGGGCGACGGTCCCTGCCGCCTCGAGACCGGGCTCGAGGCGGCGCCCGACCGGCTCGAGGGCGAGCGGCTGCGGGTCGCCCTCGACGAGCGGGGCGACGTGGCGAGCGTCTTCGACAAGCGCCTCGGCCGCGAGCTCCTCGCCGCCCCCGCGCGGCTCGAGCTGTTCCGCGACCGCTCGGCGAAGTGGCCCGCCTGGGAGATCCTGCTCGAGGACCTCGAGGCCGGGCCGGCCGAGGTCGTCGGCGGGCCCGCCGCGATCCGGGTCGTCGAGCGCGGGCCGGCGCGGGCGGCGGTCGAGGTCCGCCGCCGGATCGCCGGCTCCACCTTCGTCCAGCTGCTGCGGCTCGCGGCCGGCGACGCCGGCGAGCGCCTCGAGGTCCACTGCCGGGTGGACTGGCGCAGCCGCGGGCGCCTGCTGAAGGCCGCCTTCCCGCTCGCCGCGGCCAGCCCCCGGGCCACCTACGACCTCGGTCTGGGGGCGATCGCGCGCGGCAACAACCGGCCCGAGAGCTACGAGGTCCCGGCCCAGCAGTGGGCCGACGTCACGGCGACCGACGGCGGGCTCGGCGTCGCCGTGCTGACCGAATCGAAGTACGGCTGGGACAAGCCGGACGACCGCACCCTGCGGCTCTCGCTGCTGCGCTCGCCGCGGACGTTCCGCCGCTTTCCGCACCAGGCGGTCCAGGACCTGGGCCCTCACCGGTTCGCGTACGCCATCCACGGGCACGACGGCGACGGCCGCGCCGACGTGGTGTGGCACGCGGCGCGGCTGAACCAGCCGCCCTTCGCCTTCCGGGCGGCTCCCGGCGCCGGGCCGCTGGGCCGCTCCTTCTCCTTCCTGCGCCTCGACGACCGGCGGGTGGCGGCCCGCGCGGTCAAGGCCGCGGAAGAAGGCGACGACCTCGTCGTCCGCCTGCAGGAGGTGGCGGGCGAGACGGCCGCGGTGCGCCTCGGCCTGGCGGCGCCGATCGAGCGCGCCCGGGAGATCGACGGCGCCGAGGAGCCGCTGGGGCCGGCCAACCTGGACGGCGGCGACCTCGTCGCCGAGCTGACGCCCTTCCGGCCCCGCGCCTTCGCCCTGGCGCCGGCGCCGCCGGCCGCCAAGCTGGCGCCGCCCCGGGCGCTGCCGGTCGAGCTCCCCCTCGACCTGGTCGCCGCCAGCTTCCACGGCGAGGCGCGGGGGCCCGACTTCGACGGCGCCGGCCGCTCGCTCCCCGGCGAGCTGCTGCCGGCGGCGATCGACTGCGGCGGCGTCGAGCTGCGGCTCGCGGCGCCCGCCCCGGGGGCCCCGAGCTGCCTTGCCTGCCGCGGCCAGTCGCTCGCCCTGCCCGCCGCCGGGCCCGGACGGCTGGTGCTGGTGGCGACGGCGGTCGGCGGCGCGGCGCGGGCGTCCTTCGGGATCGGCGATGCGGAAGCCGAGCTGACGGTGGCCGACTGGGGCGAGCCGCTCGGACGCTGGGTGCGGCGACGCGACCTGCGGGGCCTGCCCTGGGGGAGGGCGGAGCCGCCCCGCGTGCGGCGCGAGAAGATCGCCTGGCTGGGCACCCACCGTCACGACCGGAGGGTGCGCGACGAGCCGTACGCCTTCTGCTACCTGTTCCGCTACGAGCTGGAGGTCCCGGCCGGGGCGGCGGCGCTCCGGCTCCCCGACGAGCCCCGCATCCGCTTCTTCGCGATGACTCTCGTGGGCGACGGCTTCGGCGCCGCCCGGTCCGCCGGCTGGGTCCGCGACTGGATCTCCTGAGGGCGGGTCGGGCGGCGGCTAGGCCGGCGGCGGGCCGCCGGAGTCCTCGGGGCGCTCCCAGGTGCGCGAGCTCTCGTCGAACGCCGGCAGCTTGAGCTCCTCGCCCATCGCCTCGCGCACCCGGTACTCCCACAGCCGCATGTACTTGAGGAAGACCCCGACCGCCTGCAGCCCGCACACCGCCAGGCCGTGGATGCCGTCGAGAAAGCCGAGCTGCAGGACGTAGGTGCGGAAGAACCGCCAGAGCGGGCGGCCGCCGATCTCCAGCAGCCCCGCCCGCCGTCCTTCCCGGAACCCCTGCGCCGCGCCCCACTCCGAGTAGTTGAGGAACTTCTCGAAGTACTGCTCGAAGGTCCGGTAGGTGTAGTGGACCAGCGGATTCTTCAGCGTCGGGATCGGCCCCTCGATGTCGAGGTCGGCGTGCACCCGCCGGTTCGGATAGCGGCCGCGGGCCTGGTGGAACAGGCGGATCACCTTGTCGGTGGACCAGCCGGAGTGGCGGATCACCCGGTTGAGCATGAGGTTCTCGCGGCGGATGTAGTAGCCGTTGAACTTCGGCTCCCGGGCGAGCAGGCTGAGGATCTCCCGCGCCAGCGCCGGCGGCACCCGCTCGTCGGCGTCGAGGATCAGCACCCAGTCGTTCTCGACGCGGTCGAGCGACCAGTTCTTCTGGGCGGCCGAGCCGAAGTACTCGCGCTGCAGGATCTTCACCGGGAAGCCGTGCGCCAGCTCGACCGTGTTGTCGGTCGAGAAGGAGTCGACGACCAGGATCTCGTCCGCCCAGAGCACCGACTCGAGGCACGAGACGATGTTGATCTCCTCGTTGTAGGTGGTGATGATGACCGAGAGCGGCAGGCGGCCCGGAAGCGCCCGCAGCTCTTCGATCGACGCGCGTTCCCTACGACCCTTCATGCGGCTCCAGCAGGCGCTCCACCGACCGCGCCCGGCCGGTCGTCTCGTCGACGTCGACCACGACCGCGGCCAGCCGCGGGTCGCGCTTCGCCACCTCGAACGGGCCCGGCGTCTGCTTGAGGAACCGGTGCAGCACCTTCTCGTAGCGCATGCCGATCACCGACTCGTAGGGTCCCGTCATGCCGACGTCGGTCAGGAAGGCGGTGCCCCCCGGCAGGATGCGCTCGTCCGCGGTCGGCACGTGGGTGTGGGTGCCGACGACGGCGCTCACCCGCCCGTCGAGGTAGTGGCCGAGCGCCTGCTTCTCGCTCGTCGCCTCGGCGTGAAAGTCCACGAGGACGACCTTGACCTCGGGCCCCAGCCC
>JBFJMD010000241.1:0-4800 GCA_041634115.1 Thermoanaerobaculia bacterium
ATCCGGGCGGACATGCAGCGTCTCCGCCGGGCCCGGCGCCCGGGGTCCCCCGAGAGGAGCGATCGGAGGATGGGCGACACGGCTTGGTGGCACGAGGACTGGCGGGAGAACTTCCCGCAGGGCGTTCGTCTGAGCGTCGTCGTCCCCGTCTACAACGAGCGCTTCCTGGTCGGCGAGCTGCTGCGGCGGCTGCTCGACCTGTCGCTCGACGGCATCGAGGAGATCGAGATCGTCGTCGTGGACGACGGCTCGACCGACGGCAGCGCCGAGATCGTCGAGCAGCTCGCGGCGGGCAAGACCGACCGGATGCGGTTCGTCCGCAAGACGCGCAACGAGGGAAAGGGCTCCGCCCTCCGCACCGGCATCGCCGAGGCCAGCGGCGACCTCATCGTGATCCAGGACGCCGACCTCGAGTACGACCCGCGCGACCTCGGGCGGCTGGTGCGGCCGTTCTTCGAGGACGGCGCCGACGTCGTCTACGGCTCGCGCTTCGCCGCCAGCGAGCGGCGGCGCGTCCTCTACTTCCGGCATACGCTCGGCAACCGGCTCATCACCTTCCTGAGCAACCTGTTCACCGATCTCAACCTCACCGACGTCGAGACCTGCTACAAGATGTTCCGGGCGCCGCTGCTCAAGTCCATCCCGCTGCGCTCCAACGACTTCGCCATCGAGATCGAGCTCACCGCCAAGGTCGCCAAGCGCCACTGCGCGGTCTACGAGGTGCCGATCAGCTACCGCGGCCGCACCTACCGCGAGGGCAAGAAGATCGGCTGGTGGGACGGCGTCAAGGCGCTGCTCGCGATCCTGCGCTTCTGGGTCGTGGACGACCTCTATCGCGAAGACGCCTACGGCGGCGAGATCCTGCATTCGCTCGAGCGCGCCCGCCGCTTCAACGGCTGGATGGCCGACGCGCTGCGACCCTGGGTCGGCAGCCGCGTGCTGGAGATCGGCGCCGGCATCGGCAACATGACCCAGCAGTTCATCCCCCGCGACCTCTACCTGGCGAGCGACGTCAACTCGAACTACCTCCACTACCTGCGCAACCTCGCGGCGGGAAAGCCCTACTTCCGGGTCGCTCGGGTCGACCTCTCGGACGAAGAGACCTTCGCCGACCAGCGCCGCCGCTTCGACACCGTGATCTGCTTGAACGTGCTCGAGCACGTGCCCGACCCGCTGGCCGCCCTGCGCAACATCGCCGGCGCCCTCGTGCCGGGTGGACGGGCCGTGCTCTACGTGCCGCGCGGTCCCCGGCTCTTCTCGTCGCTGGACGAGGCGCTCGGGCACCGCTGCCGCTACGACAGGAAGAGCTTGAAGGCCGAGCTCGAGGCGAGCGGCTTCGAGCTCGAGCACCTCGCCCACTTCAACCGCGCCTCGGTCCCCGGCTGGATCTGGAACGGCAAGCTCCTACGTCGGCGCCGGTTCAGCCGCCTCCAGATCAAGCTGCTCGACACCCTGGTGCCGATCCTGCGCCGCCTGGACCGACTGTTGCCCTGGCCGGGGCTCGGCCTCATCGCCGTGGCGCGCCGGAGCGGCGGCTCCGGCGAGGCCGACGCCGCCGAGGGCTAGCCCGACCTTCTCAGCGATCGCCGTCGCCGCGCTCTGCGCCGGCCAGGTCGAATCGCGCGACCTGGACGCCCAGCCAGCGCCGGTCCCTGCCGCCCGGCTGCCAGGCGGTCTCGGCCCAGACCAGGACCAGCCGCTCCTCGCCCGGCGCCAGCTCGGCGAGCCGCACTCGCAGCGGGCCCGGGCGCTCGCAGAGCGCGTCCGCCGGCGTGCCGCCGTCGTCGATCCGCACCGCCGGCGGCCGACCGTCCGGCGGCGCGCCGCAGACGAGCGCCAGCCGCGGCGCCGCCGGCGAGGACTGCCGGTTGCGGATCCAGAGCGCCGCCGCCGCGGTGCCGCGGGTCCAGCCGTCGGGGCTGAGGCCCGCCGCCCGCGCCCGGCCCAGCTCGACGCTGCCGCGCTCCCCCGCCGCGAGCGACCGGGCCAGCTCGCGCCGCGCTTCCAACAGCGCCGGCCCGCCCCGCTCGGGCCGTTCGGTCGCGGCGCGGACGCTCTCGATCATCTCCAGGATCGTGCCCTCGTCCCGGCAGCGGCCCGACCCGCGGCGGAAGATCAGGATCTCGGGATCGATCCGGTCCAGATTGGTGTCCACCCGATCGACGCCGAGCAGCCCGAGCGCCCGTCCGCGCGGGTGCCGCACCGCGAGGTCGTAGCCGAGCTCGCCGCGCTCGAGGGCGGCGACGAAGGCGGCCTCGGGCCGGCCGCGCGCCGCGCTCGCGTTGACCGCCAGCAGCCTCGCGTCCAGATCTTCGAGGCCGCGGCAGCCGCCCCGCTGCGCGGAGGCCCAGGACACGACGCGCAGCCGGCGCGGCAGGAGGGAGCCGTTCCCCAGGCCCGTCACCCGAGCCCCCGACGGGCTCGCTTCGAGCCAGCGCTCGGCGGCGTATCGCGAGTCGCCGGCCATCGCGACGTCGACCGCGAGCGCCCGCAGCAGGCACCAGGCGAAGACCGCGGCCACCGCCGCCCGGGCCGCCGGTCGCGGGCACCAGCGCGCCGCCGCCAGATCGGCGAGGGCCTTGCCGGCCGGGAGGGCGAGCAGGACCGCCACGGGAAGGAAGAAGCGCGCGTAGTGATAGCCGATGACCGCGATGAAGCCCAGGTAGTAGCCGAGGGCGATCGCCGCCAGGCCGAGGAGCTTCACGTTCTCGGCGGGCCGCCGCAGCGCCCGCGCGATCCCGAAGACGGCCGCCAGGCTCAACGGCAGCCCGAGCGCGAAGGTCGCGTTGGCGAGCGCCCGGATCGCCATCGCCCCCTGTCCGGTCAGGGTGGGCTCGAACTCGCGGTATTTCGCCGGCGCGGGCCCGGCGATGAACTGGAAGTGCCGCCACATCGTCTCGAAGTCGGAGGCCACGGCCCAGACGAGGGCCGTGAGCGCGAAGGGCGCCGCGAAGGCCAGCAGCACCCGGCGGTCCAGGAGCGTCGCGAGCGTGGCGGCCGGTGCGCCGCGCTCCCCCGGCTCGTCCCGGCGCCGGCGCCAGAGGGCCGCGACCACGAAGAGCGGGCTCAACAGGTACAGGGCGAAGGCCTGGTCCTTGGTCGCGACCGCCAGCGTCGCGGTCGCCGCGAAGAGCAGATAGTCGCGCAAACGGTGCCGGCGCAGCGCCGCGAGGTAGAAATTGAGCGACAGCGCGAACCAGAACAGGTAGGGGGCCTCGAGGTTGGCGGTCTTCGCGTAGTAGACGAAGGAGGGCGAGAGCGCCAGCGCCAGGGCGGCCAGCAGCGAGGCCTCGCGGCCGAAGAGCCGGCGGCCCGCCCGGTAGACGCACCAGACCGTGGCCGTCGACATCAGCACGCTCAGCAGACGGGCGACGAGTAGGAGGGCCGTATGGCGGTCGAGCCCCTCCGCGTCGACGATTCCGGCGGCGGCGAGGGCGTCTACCAGCGGGACGAAGGCGCGCAAGAGCAGCCGATGGGCGGGAGGGTACTTGTCGGGCCAGGGACGCCCGCCCTCGACCTGCTCCGGCCGGATCTCGTCCACCGCCCAGCGCGCGCCGGGCAGACCCCACCAGGCCGGCACCAGGTTGAGGGCGAGAGAGAGCCCGAGGAGAGCGACCACGAGCCAGCGCGTCCGCGCCCGGCGTCGCGCCGAAGTGGACGGCGGATCCGTCATCGGAGCGCTAGACTACCGCCATGAAGCTCGCCAGCAGGGAGATCGTCAAGAAGACGAGCGCCGACACCGACATCGTGGACCTGACCCCGGAGGTCGAGGAGACGGTCGCGCGCTCCGGCGTCGAGACCGGATGGGTGCTGGTGTTCGTGCCGGGCTCCACCGCCGGCATCACGACCATCGAGTACGAGAGCGGTTGTCTGGAGGACCTCGCCCGCGCCGTCGAGCAGCTCGCGCCGCGCGACGCCGAGTACCGCCACAACCTGCGCTGGGGAGACGGCAACGGCTACTCGCACGTCCGGGCCGCGCTGCTCGGCCCTTCCCTGGTGCTGCCGGTGGACGGCGGCGAGATCGCGCACGGCACCTGGCAGCAGATCGTCCTGTGCGACTTCGACAACCGTGCGCGCCGGCGCCGGGTGCTCATCCGGGTGATGGGCGAGTAGGGCGCCGACCGGGCTCCCCTACCAGACGCGCCAGTCCGCGGCAGCGGCCTCGCCCGTCGCCGCCGGACGGCGGACCGGGCCGCCCTGCGGCTCGCGACGCGTCGCGCTCGGACGGGGCCTCGTCTTCGCGGGCGCCGGCGGCCGCGCCGGTCCGGCCTGCGGGCGGCGCCCCGGGCGGGGCGGCCGCCCGTCGGCTGCGAAGCCGGCGGTCAGCTCGCCGAGCCACCCCACGACGCCCGCCAGCGCGCCGGGGACCAGCTCGTAGATCCGCTCCCGGCCCCGCCGCGACTCGGTGACCAGCCCGGCCTCGCGCAGCAGCCGCAGGTGCTTGGAGATCGCCGGCCGGCTCACCGGGAAGCGCTCCGCGATCTCGCGCACCGGCCGGCTCGCCGCCGCGAGCAGCTCCAGGATTCGTCTTCGGGTGGGGTCGGCGATCCCCTGGAAGGGCTCCGGATGAGGATGAGTAGCCATCGAGTTACCCGTATTCTAGCGCGGCGATTTCCGAAAGGCAAATCAGTAACTATTTAGTTACCTTTAGAATCGGGCTTCGGCCCCCGTGACCGCCGCCTCCGGCGCGCCGAAAGGGCGAGACGCGTAACCGAATGGATACGCACAATCCAGACCCGCGAGCCCCGCGGACCTCCCCGTGCAAGGCCGCGCCGTCGCGGGTAGACTCGCCGGCGGAGG
>JBFJMD010000242.1:0-4788 GCA_041634115.1 Thermoanaerobaculia bacterium
ACCGGGCCGGGGGCGGTGCGCTTCATCAGCGGCACGTACCAGCCGCACCTGGACCTGGAGGCCCGGCTCGCCCGCTTCCACGGCCGCGAGGCGGCGATGATCTTCAGCTCGGCCTACGCCACCACGATGGGGGTGCTGCCGTCGCTCATCACGGCGGAGAGCGCGGTGATCAGCGACGAGCTCAACCACAACTGCATCATCAACGCGATCCGGCTGGCGCGGCCGAAAGCGAAGCACGTCTACCGGCACCTGGACTTGGAGGAGCTCGACCGGCGCCTCACGCAGTCGGCCGGAGAGTGCCGGCGGGCGATCGTGGTGACGGACGGGATCTTCAGCATGCGCGGCGACCACGCGCCGCTCGAGGCGATCGTCACCCTGGTCGAGAAGCACGACCCGCAGTTCCCCGAGAACGCGATCCTGGTGGTGGATGACTCGCATGGGGTGGGCGCGTTCGGGGCGAGCGGCCGCGGCACGGAGGAGGCGACGGGGAGCGGGCCGGTGGACGTGCTGGTAGCGACGCTGGGCAAGGCCCTGGGGGTGAACGGCGGGTACGTGGTGGGGAGCAAGACGCTCGTTGACTACCTGCGGGAGAAGGCGGCGTTCTACATCTACTCGAACCCGATCACCCCGGCGGAGGCGGCGGCGGCGCTGGCGGCGCTGGAGATCCTCGATTCGGAGCGCGGGCGGCGGCTGCTGGCGCACCTGCGCGCGATGACGGCGCGCTTCGAGCAGGGGCTGGTGGACCTCGGGATGGAGACGATCCCCGGGGAGCACCCGGTGGTGCCGCTGATGGTGCGGGACACGGAGAAGACCTCGGAGTTGGTCAAGCACCTGAAGGCCAGCGGGATCCTGGCGACGGGTCTGAACTTCCCGGTGGTGCCGAAGGGGGACGAGGAGATCCGGTTCCAGATCTCGGCGGACCACACCGAGGCCGACGTGGACGCGACGTTGGCGGCGTTGAAGGCGTTCGAGGGGTAGGAACGCCCGGCCGGGCCGGAGCCCGGCCGGTTCAATCTAGAGTCGGCCGGGGCGGAGCCCGGCCGCTTCAATCTGGAGGCGGCCTGCGGTCCAGCCGGACCTTCTTGCCGGCCTCCCTCCGGCCCCGTTCCCCGGGGCTCCTCGCTACCCGATCGCCTGGACCGCTGCCCCGCGCGAGGTCTCGCCCGATCGCTCGAGTCCTCGTGGTCCGACACCCCGCGGTCTGGATCGGATCCGAACCCGCGAACTGCTGGCCGCCGAAGGTCTCCCCGGTGAGGAAGGCCTCGGTATCGCCGCAGGCGATGCCGGTGTCCCGAGTCCTGAAGTGGACCACCATGTCGAGATCGCCGTCCCCGTCCACGTCCTCCGCGTGGCCCTGCGCATGCACGATGGACGCCTCGGTCCCGGTCGCTCCGAAGGCCACCGTGGACGCATCGACGTCCCAGGCGTCGAAGTCAATGGGGTCGCCGTCCGCGGTGCTGGTGGTGAGGATCGCCACCGGGATCTTCCCCTTCGCGCCCGGGTTGATGCCGTTCGGATCGCTGCCGGGCTTGATATCGATCTCCACGTCGATCACCCCGGATACGTTGTCGAGCACCCAGACGTCGTTGAGCACCAACGGGGGAGGGAGCGCATCGTTTCGACCCATGGCGATCACCAGGCGGTCGTTCGCCGCGTTGTAGCCGGCGACATGGCTGCTGCGAGGGAGAGGAGCGGTTCCGCCCGGGGTCAGCTGCACCCACTGCGGAGTCCCCGCCAGGCCGTTGCCGCCGTTGAGCACCCACACGTCACCGAAGGGGGGCGGGGGAAACGAGCCGGGGCTTCCGCCGTAGACGATCAGCCGATTGGTGGCCGCATCGAAGGTCGCGCTGTTGGCGGCGCGCGCGGGGGGCGGCCCGCCCGAGGGAGTCAGTTGAATCCACTGCGGCGTGCCTCCCAGGCCGTTCGCGTGGGTCAGGACCCAGACGTCGTTGTGGACGTTCACGCTCGAGCAGCAGGGAATCGTGTCGAGCCCGCCGAAGACGATCATCCGATTGCTGGACGCGTCGTAGGCCATCGCGTAGGGGCGCCGCGGGCTCGGCGGCGGACCCGACGGCAGGAGCTGGCTCCAGACCGGCGGCCCGCCGGTGCCGTCGGCGTTCGTCAGGACCCAGACGTCGTTTTGCTCGGTAGCGGGAAAGCCGGTGTGACCGCCGAAGATGATCATGCGGTTGCTCGCGTCGTCGTAGACGGCGGCGTGCTCTCCGCGCGCGATGGGCGCGCTCGAAATGTTGATCCAGGCGGGAGGTCCTCCCGAACCGTTGGCGTTCGTCAGGACCCACGTGTCGTTCAGCATCGGGGTGCAGTTGCCACCGCAGCCGGCGTGGACGATGAGGCGGTTGCTCGACGGGGCGTAGACCTCGGTGGTGCCGAATCTCCCGAAGGGCGGACCGCCCGTGGTCGCGAGCTGCGTCCAGCTCGGCGTGGCTCCCGTGGCGCCGTTCAGCACCCAGACGTCGGTGGGACGAGGCAGCCCCAGGTGATCCTCGCCGCCGAAGAAGATCAGACGATCGTTGGCGGCGTCGTACGCGTTGCCTAGGGAGTAGCGGGCCACCGGCGGGGTCCCCGCCGGGAACTGCTGGACCCACGTCTGCGCCGCGGCGAACGGCCCGACGGCGCAGGCGAGAAGGCCCACGAGGATCGCGCGAATCGCGAAGCTCATCCGATCGATCTCCTTTCGGTTGGAAGGACGAGAGGGACAGTCCTCTCTGGCCTTCGACGGCCCGGCGGTCTGGCGGTCCTTCCGAATCTCTCCGACCCGCCCCTCCCGGGAAGGAAGCGGAGATCCGTGGCTTTGCGGCACCGGGTCTCCCCGGCTGTGCCATTTCGCGGCTTAAGGAGAATATTGCTATCGCAGGGAGGGAGCTGTCAAGCCTTTTCTCCGATATTGGGACAGACGGCGATTCCCGCCGATCAGAGTCGGCCGGGGCGGAGCCCGGCCGAGGCGTGCTCACGGGGCAGTGCCCTATACTCCGGTCCCATCATGCGAGATTCGATTCCTCGGTCCTTCGCGATTCTCTTCACGCTCGCTCTCGTGACCTCTCCGCTCCCGGCCGACTGGGAGCAGTGGCGAGGTCCTTTGGCGACCGGGGTGGCTCCCGAAGCGACGCCGCCGCTCCGCTGGAGCGAATCGCAGAATGTGCGCTGGAAGGTGGCGATCCCGGGTCGCGGGCACGGGTCGCCGGTGGTCTCCGGAGACCGGATCTTCGTGACGACCGCGGTCGGCGAGGGCAAGGAGGTCGAAGGGCAGCGCGGGGTGCAGCCGGCGGGGGTAGTGCGCTTCGTGGTGCTGGCGCTCGACCGCGCGACCGGCAAGACGGTCTGGGAGCGCACGGTGCGCGAGGAGGTGCCGCACGAGGGGACGCACCCGCACGGCTCGTGGGCGTCGGCCTCGGCGGTGACGGACGGCGAGCGCGTCTTCGCCTTCTTCGGCTCGCGCGGGCTCTACGCCTTCGACTTCGACGGAAAGCCGCTCTGGAAGGTGGACCTCGGCGACATGGAGACGCGGCGCGGTTTCGGCGAGGGCGCCTCGCCGGCGCTCGCGGACGACACGCTGGTGGTCAACTGGGACCACGAGGGGGACTCGTTCATCGTGGCGCTCGACAAGCGGACCGGCGCGGAGCGCTGGAGGAAGGTCCGCGACGAGATCACCTCCTGGGCGACGCCGCTCGTGGTCGAAGTGGACGGCCGGCCCCAGGCGATCGTCAACGCGACGGGCAAGGTCCGCGGCTACGACCTGGCGACCGGAGAGGTCGTCTGGGAGACCGGCGGCATGACGGTCAACACGATCCCGTCGCCGGTCCACGCGAACGGGGTGGTCTACGCGACGAGCGGCTTTCGCGGCAGCGGGCTCAAGGCGATCCGGCTGGCGGGAGCGAAGGGCGACCTCGACGGCACCGGGGCGATCGTCTGGTCCTACGACCGGGACACGCCCTACGTGCCGTCGCCGCTCCTCTACCGGGGTCAGATCTACTTCCTGAAGGTGAATTCGGGGATCCTGACCGCTCTCGACGCGGCCACCGGGGAGGTGCGCTTCGGGCCGGAGCGGTTGCCGGGGGTGGATTCGGTGTACGCGTCGCCGGTGGGGGCCGCGGGGCGCGTGTACATCGCCGACCGGGACGGAAAGACGGTGGTACTGAAGGCGGGGCCGAAGCTCGAGGTACTGGCGGAGAACGTCCTCGACGACGGCTTCGACGCCTCGCCGGCGCTGGTCGACGGGGAGATCTTCCTGCGAGGACGGAAGCACCTGTATTGCATCGCGGAAGAGGCACCCGATAAACCCGCCACCGCCGCAAACCGGTAGCGCCCGGACCTGTGCCGGGCGAATGAAATGAACGCGCCCGGACCCGTGCCGGGCGCATCCAATCAAAGCGCTCCCCACGGGTGAGGGCGCTACCTCGCGCGGTCGCGGCGGATCGACGTCATCTTTCCTGGTACTCGCCGAAGACCGCGCGCAGGGCGTCGGCGATCTCGCCGAGGGTGGCCTCGGCGCGGACGCACTCGAGGACGAGCGGCATCAGGTTCTCTTCGCCGGCGGCGGCCGCGCCGAGCTCGGCCAACGCTTTCGCGCTCCGCTCGCCGTCCCGCTTCTCCCGAAACGCCCGCAACCGCTCGACCTGCGCCCGCTCCACCTCCGGGTCGATGCTCGTCGTCTCGATCGGCACCTCCTCCTCGACCCGATGCGCGTTGACGCCGACGACGATCTCGCGCTCGTCCTCGACCGCGCGCTGGAACTCGTAGGCGGCGTTGGCGATCTCGTTCTGCTGGAAG
>JBFJMD010000243.1:0-4781 GCA_041634115.1 Thermoanaerobaculia bacterium
CGGCGACGGCGCCGTCGACCCGGTCTGCGGGATGACGGTCGATCCCGCGACGACGCCCCACCACCACACCCACGGCGGCCGCGAGTTCCACTTCTGCGCGGACTCCTGCCGGCGGCGCTTCGCGGAGGCTCCGGAGCGCTTCCTGGAGGAGACGGCGGGCCCGGCCGCGGTCACCGCGCCCGCGGCTCCGGCCGCCGGCCTCCATACGTGCCCGATGCACCCGGAGGTCGAGTCCGAAGGGCCGGGAGCGTGCCCCGACTGCGGCATGGCGCTCGAGCCGCTGGTCCCCGCGGCGCCGTCGGCGCGCGCCGTCTACACCTGCCCGATGCACCCGGAGGTCGTCCGGGACGAGCCCGGCGCCTGCCCGATCTGCGGCATGGCGCTCGAGCCGCGGGTGGTCGCCGCCGAGGAGGCGCCCGACCCCGAGCTGGCGGACATGTCGCGGCGGCTGCGCTGGAGCGCCGTGCTGACCCTGCCGGTCTTCCTGCTGGCCATGGCCGAGATGTCCGAGTCGCTCTCCGGGCGCCTGGCCGCCCTCCTGCCCGCCGGCGCCCAGACCTGGGCCCAGCTCCTGCTGGCGACGCCGGTCGTGCTCTGGGGCGGCTGGCCGTTCCTGGTCCGCGGCTGGCGCTCGATCATCACCCGGCGCCTCAACATGTTCACCCTGATCGCCCTCGGCACCGCGACCGCCTACACCTACAGCCTGGTGGCGGTCCTGGCGCCGGGGCTCTTCCCCGACTCGCTCCGCGGCCCCGGAGGCGAGGTCCCGGTCTACTTCGAGGCCGCGGCGGTGATCGTGACCCTGGTGCTCCTGGGCCAGGTGCTCGAGCTCAAGGCCAGAAGCCGCACCGGCCGCGCGATCCGGGCGCTCCTCGGCCTGGCGCCGGCGACCGCGCGCCGCCTCGCCGACGACGGCTCCGAGGAGGAGGTGCCGCTCGACCGGATCCGGCCCGGCGACCGGCTGCGGGTGCGGCCCGGGGAGAAGGTGCCGGTCGACGGCGCGGTCCTCGAGGGCGCCAGCGCCGTGGACGAGTCGATGGTGACCGGCGAGCCGATCCCGGTGGAGAAGACCGCCGGCGGGTCGCTCATCGGCGGCACCGTGAACGGGGCGGGGGGGCTCGTCATGCGGGCCGAGCGGGTGGGGGCGGAGACCCTCCTCGCGCGCATCGTCCAGATGGTCTCCGAGGCGCAGCGCAGCCGCGCCCCGATCCAGCGCCTGGCCGACGTCGTCGCCGCCCGCTTCGTGCCGGCGGTGATCGGGGTCGCGGCGATCGCCTTCGCGGTCTGGATGGCGATCGGGCCCGAGCCGCGCCTCGCCCACGCGCTGGTCTCGGCGGTCGCGGTGCTGATCATCGCCTGCCCCTGCGCGCTGGGGCTCGCCACCCCGATGTCGATCATGGTCGGCACCGGCCGCGGCGCCACCGCCGGGGTGCTGCTCAAGAACGCCGAGGCGCTCGAGCGGCTGGAGAAGGTGGACACCGTCGTCGTGGACAAGACCGGCACGCTGACCGAGGGCCGGCCGCGGCTGGTGGCGGTGGAGGCCGCCGGCGGCATCGACGAGGCCGGGCTGCTGGCGCTCGCCGCCGGCCTCGAGCGCGCCAGCGAGCACCCGCTGGCGGCGGCGGTCCTCGCCGGGGCCGAAGAGCGGGGCGTCGAGCCGTCGCCGGTCGAGGACTTCCGGGCGGTGCCGGGGCGGGGGGTGCTCGGAGCGATCGGGGCGGTCGGGGCCGCCGGAGCGAAGGCGGGCGAGCGGATCGCGCTCGGCAGCGCCGCCTTCCTCGAGGAGCTGGGGGTGGCGACGGAGGCGCTCTCGGCGCGGGCGGAGAAGCACCGCGGGGAAGGGCGCTCGGTGGTCCTGGTGGCGGTCGGGGAGCGCGCCGCCGGGCTGCTGGCCGTCGCCGACCCGATCAAGGAGACCACGCCGGAGGCGATCGCCGAGCTCCACCGGGAGGGGGTCCGCATCGTGATGCTCACCGGCGACGGCCGCACCACCGCGCTGGCGGTGGCCCGCGAGCTGGGTCTCGACGAAGTCGAGGCGGAGGTGCTGCCGGAGGGCAAGCGCGACGTGGTGGCGCGCCTCGAGGCCGAGGGGCGGACCGTCGCCATGGCCGGGGACGGCGTCAACGACGCCCCGGCGCTGGCGCGCGCCGCGGTGGGGATCGCGATGGGCACGGGAACCGACGTGGCGATGGAGAGCGCCGGGGTGACGCTGGTCAAGGGCGACCTGCGGGGGATCGCGCGCTCGATCCGGCTGAGCCGGGCGACGATGCGCAACATCCGCCAGAACCTGTTCTTCGCGTTCTTCTACAACGCGGCGTCGGTGCCGATCGCGGCCGGGGCGCTCTTTCCGGTCTTCGGTCTGCTGCTGAGCCCGATGATCGCCAGCGCCGCGATGAGCTTCAGCTCGGTTTCGGTGATCGCCAACGCGCTGCGCCTCTCGCGCCTGGATCTCTGATACCTGGGTAGCGCCCGGACCCGTGCCGGGCGCCTCTGAGCAGATGCGCCCCCCACGGGTGGGGGCGCTACCCGTCGATTCGCACCGCAAGCGCGCGTCGGGACGCTACTCCGGGATGTCCACCCACCGCCGCTCGTCGTGCGAACGGCGGGCGGCGTCGAGGGTCCGCTGCACCGCGAGGCCGTCCTCGAACGTCGCCGCCGGCTCGAGCGGTCCCCGCTCGCCGGTGGCGAAGAAGGCGCCGAGGGCCTCGGCGAGGCGCAGCGTGCCGCGGGTCCACTCGCTATCGCGCAGGCCCTCGAGAGGCAGCGGCTCGTCGGCGGGGGCGAGCGGCTCGGGGGTCTTCTCGCCGGCGCGGTAGCCGACGAGGGCGCCGTTCTCCCACGCCAGGCGGCCTTCGCTGCCGGCGATCGAGACCTGGTGGTGGCGCGGCCCCGCCGCGACGCTGGTGACCCGCAGGGTGCCGGGCACCGGGCCGAAGGAGAGCAGCAGCGAGGCGTGCTCGTCGGCGGTCACCGGCCGCGGGCTGCCGGCGGCGTCGGCGCGCTCCTGGATCCGGGGCCGCAGGTCGGCCGCCACCGCGGTCGGGCGGCGGCCGAGGAGCCAGCTCATCGAGTCGACGAAGTGGCTGCCGGCGGCGCCCAGGATGCCGCCGCCGAGCTCGCTGTCCGACCACCAGCTCCAGGCCCAGGCCCGGTCGAGGCGGGCGCCCGAGCGCCAGTGGCCGTCGATCGCCAGCGGCTCGCCGACGTAGCCGTCGTGGAAGAGGTCGCGCATCCTGCGGCGGCTGGGCAGAAAGCGCAGCTCGTGGTCGATCAGCGCCAGGAGCTCGCGCCGCGAGCGCGCCGCCTCCGCCATCCGCTCCGCCTCCTCGGCGTCGAGCGCGGTCGGCTTCTCACACAGGACGTGCTTGCCGGCGTCGAGCGCGGCGATCGAGAGCTCGGCGTGGAGATGCGGCGGGGTGGAGACGACGACCAGGTCGACGTCGTCGCGGCCGACCGCGGCGGCGGCGTCGGCGGTGGCGAAGCGCACCCCGATCTCGCTCGCCGCGGCCCGCGCCCGCTCCGCCGTCCGCCCCCAGACCGCCGCCACTTCGAACCCGGCGTGCCGGAAGATCGGCGCCTGCGTCCGCGCCCCCCAGCCGGTCCCCAGGATGGCGATGCGGGCGGTCATGGGGAGAATCGTACCGCTCGATCGCCGATGCAGATCGGCGATCGGGCGGGGCGGGGAGGACGGCCGCGCGGGCCCGGCGCGACGCCCCATCCGGGGCTCAGCCGGGGTTGGAGCGTCCCGCTACGGGAAGGGGACGAAGTCCTCCACGATGTCCACCCAGAACGGCCGCGGGACCAGGAAGTCGTCGGTCCACTCGTCGAGCGGCACCCCGTTGGCCAGGCCCAGATAGAAGGTGGGCCGCTGCAGCGCGGTGTGCTCGCCGTCGCCGCTGCGGATGAACGACTTGTAGCGGTCGGGGTGAGCGGCGTGGAGCGCCCCGTGCTCGGTCACGATGAGGTCCCGGTAGGCCGCCTGCGTGGGGACGTTGAGGAAGAACCGGTTCGTCGTGTCGGCGTCCGTGCTGTAGAAGGCCTCGCGGACCGTGGAGTCGTTGTCGAGCCGCCAGCCGATGATCGCGGTGGACTGGCCCAGGTCGTTGCAGTCCGTGCAGCTCGCCGGGAAGAACTGCCCGAACTGCCAGTCCGCGGCGCGCGCCTGGATGGACGCGACCTCGTCGAGGTTGATCGCCACCGGGCCCGCGTCGTTGAACACGTAGAGCTTCGGGGCGTTGCCGTAGAGGAACCGGGCCAGGAAGGGCGCGAATGCGGCCGCCCCGACCCCGCCGGCGCTCGAGCCGCCGAGAAGGATCCTGCTGGCGTTGGGGAACGTCTCCTTCGCCAGGTCCATGGCGGCCGAGAGGTTGCGCAGGCCGCGGTGGAAGCGGACCCCGCCCGGGAAGAACGAGTCGAAGACGACGTTGTCGCCGGTAAAGACCGAGCCGTCGCAGTAGGGGGCGTAGACGATCGACCAGTCGCCCACCGGGTTGGGGAGCGACACCGGCCCGAGGTCGAACGAGTCGACCCAGATGCCCGAGTGCGGTCCGGCGAGCGGCGGCGGCAGGAGATCGGCGAAAACGGTGCAGAAGTAGAAATTCTGCCAGCAGGCCCCTCCGCCCTGGAGGAAGATCATGAGCTTGGCGGGATTCCCGGCCTTGGTGAAGACCCTGTACGGCGTCCCCGCGATGCAGGTCGGGCCGTCGCCGAAATCGGGGTCGAAGGTGTGCCGGACCCAGCCGTCGGACAGCTCCTCCGACAGGGCGGGCGTGAACTCGCCC
>JBFJMD010000244.1:0-4742 GCA_041634115.1 Thermoanaerobaculia bacterium
CCACCAGGTCCAGGGGCGGCCCGCGTCGAACCGAAACTCGGGACCGAAAGGCACCTGCACGATCTCGCCGTGCACCACGGCGCCCGACTCGCTGTCCACCCGGCCGCCGACGCTCACGACGTCGCCGCCGACCTCGGCGCCGGGTCCGAGGCGGACCGTGCCGCCGACCGCCGCCACGTCGCCGGAGACCGAGCCGTCGACCCGGGCGGTGCCGCCGAGGACGACGGCGTCGCCGACCACCTCGCCATCGATCCGCAGCGTGCCGCCGAAGACCACCACGTCGCGGGCGGTCTCGTCCCGCTCCACCGTCAGGTTGCTGCCGACGACGACCTGGGCGTCGGTGCGGACCTTCGGCGCGTCCGGCCGGTGGGGCCGGCGCGGGCGCGTCGGAGGAGGCGGCGGAGGAGGCGGAGGAGGCGCGACTCCGACCCCGACCTCGGCCTCTTCGTCGGCGAGCTCGGGCGCCGACGCGAAAAGCCCGCGCGCCCCCTCGCCGCCGAGATCGTAGAGCCGCAGCACCAGGTCCGCCGCGCCGCCGAGCCGCTCGCGCAGCTCCGCGACCGAGACCGGCTCGCCGTCGAGCGCCAGGATGCCGTCGCCGACCTCGACCGTGGAGACCCCGGTGTCGCCGTCGCGGGGCTCGAGCAGCACGCCCTCGCTCAGCCGCACGACGCGGAACGCGGCCTCGACCTCGGCCTTGAGGTCGCCGGGGAGCGCCGGCGGCTCGGGCTGGGCGGCGGCCGGAGGCGCGACCCCCGCGGCAAGCGCCGCCATCAGCGTCGAGGCGAGGATGATCCAGGCGATGGCGCGCCGGGTTTCGGGGCCGATTCGGGTGCTAGCGGGCATTCTGTCGACTCCTCTCGGGAATCACGAGCTCTTGCAGCAGGCGGAAGGCGCCGGCGCTCACCAGCGCGGCGAGGGCCAGCGTCGCCATGACTCCGCGGGTGGCGGCGGCCTCGGCGATCACCCGGCCGGCGAGCCGCAGGGCGTCCCAGACGGCGAAGCTCGCGGCGACCCGCTGGCTCAGCTCCACCAGCAGTCCGGCCGCGAGGTCGACGAGGCCGCGCGCCCGGACGGTCGCCGAGATCGCCGAAAGGACGCTGGGGACGTAGAAGATGGAGACCGCCGAGAGGGCGCAGGCCAGGGCCACGAGCGCCCGCACCTCGAGGCCGGCGAGGTCGCGCGCCCGCCCGGGCGTCAGGCCGGCGGCGAGCAGCACGCGCTCGGCGAAGCCGGCGGACGGCAGCGGCCGCGGCAGCCGGGCGAAGACGCGGGTGAGCGCCCGCTCTCCCGGCCGCTCGCGCCCGGCCAGCTCGTGACCGAGCCACTTCGCGATCGCCTTGTCCAACCGTCCTTTCAAGCCGTTCACCTCCCTCTAGGGCGCTCTACGCAGGGTCGAGGGTCGAAGTTTCGCAATCTCAGGCGTAATCGGGCCCGCCCCCGGGCCCCCAGCCGAGCTCCGTCATCTGCCGGGCGAGGGCCTTGCGCGCCCGGTGCAGGTGGGTCTTGACGGTGCCGATCGGCAGCCCGCAGACCTCGGCGATCTCCTCGTAGGCCAGACCCTCCCGGTGGCGCAGCACCAGGATCGCCCGATACTCCTCGCGCAGCGACTCGAGGGCGCTCTCGAAGCCGCGCTGCAGGTCGCGCCGGCGGGTCTCCCGCTCGGGATCGGGGGCTTCGGCGTCCGGGAGCCGCTGCAGGGGGTCGAGCTCGTCGCCGGCGGTCTCCAGCGGCACGGTCGCCGGCTCCCGCCGGCGCAGGTGGTCGATCGCCGCGTTGTGGGCGACCTTGAAGAGCCAGCTCGAGAACTTGCGCCGCCGATCGAAGGTCGCGAGGCCGGCGAACGCCTTCAGGAAGGCCTCCTGGGCCACGTCCTCGGCGGTCGCCGGGTCGCGCACCATCCGCAGGACGAGCCCGAACACCGGCCGCTCGTATCGGCGCAGCAGGTCGGCGAAGGCGTCCTCGGAGCCCGCGAGGGCGCGCTCCACGAGCTTGGCGTCGGCGACCGGCATGGCGGGCTACCCTCGGGTACGGCGAATCCCGCGCCGGGTTGCCGCGCGCATCCTCTTTACAGCGCGAAGATCGCCAGTCCCAGCAGCACGCGATAGACGACGAAGACCGCGAGGGTGCGCTCGCGCACCCAGGCGAGGAGCCAGCCGATCGCCAGGTAGGCCGAGAGCGCCGACACCAGCCAGCCCAGCGCCAGCACCGCCCAGCCGGCCGCGTCGACCCCCCCGGCCGCGAGATCGAAGACCTGCTTGACGGCCACCAGCAGCCCCACCGGGATCGCCAGCAGAAACGAGAACCGCGCCGCGTCTTCGCGCGACAGCCCGAGCAGCAGCGCGGCGGTGATCGTGACGCCCGAGCGCGAGCTGCCGGGTAGAAGCGCCAGGACCTGCGCCAGCCCCACCGCCAGCGCCCCGCCCAGGCCGAGGGCGGCGAGCCCCCGCTCCCGGCGGCCGCGCAGATCGGCCCAGCCGAGCAGAAGGCCGAAGAGGATCGAAGTGACGGCGATGAGCTGCGCGCTCCGTGCCGCCTGCGCGACGAGGTCCTGGGCGGCGAGGCCGGCGAGCGCCACCGGCAGGGTCGCCGCCAGCACCCACCAGGCGAGCCGGGCGTCGGCGCCGCCGCGCTCGCCGACGACGGAGCGGCCCCAGGCCCCGGCGAGACGCGACAGGTCGCGACGGAAGTAGACGATCACGGCCGCCAGCGAGCCGCTGTTCGCGGCCATGTCGAAGGCCAGGCCCTGGTCCCGCCAGCCCAGGAAATGGGAGGTGAGGATGAGGTGGGCCGAGGAGCTGATCGGCAGGAACTCCGTCAGGCCCTGGACCAGCCCGAGAACGACCGCCTCGAGCGCCTTCAGCGCGTACTCCCGCCCCGTGCGGCGCTTCGAAGCATCGGCGCGATACTATCGCCCCACGGGCGGCCCGCGGTTATACTCGGGCGCCGCCGCCGCCGACCGACCGCCCGGTCCCCGCGGTCGGAGCCCCCACCGTGTCCGCCGACGACGTCTTCAGCGCCGCCGACCGCGACCAGCTCGTGCGCCGGGGCATCGAGCCGAGCGAGGCCGAGCGCCAGCTCGCGCTGCTCCGCGACCCGCCGCCGCCCGTCGCGCTCGACCGGCCCTGCCGTCTCGACGACGGGATCGGCCGCCTCCCCGTCGCCGAGGAGGCGGAGCTCATTGCCGAGTGGGCGCGGGCGGCGCGGGGCGGCAGGCTGTCCAAGTTCGTGCCCGCCTCGGGCGCCGCGTCGAGGATGTTCGCCGCGCTGCGCTCCTACCTGGAGAGCGCCCCGCGCCCCGGCCGGCGCGAGCTCGAGCGGCGCCGCGCGGCCGGCGACCCGCAGGCCGGCGAAGTGCTCGCCGTCGCCGAGGGGCTGGAGCGGTTCGCCTTCGCCGAAAGGCTCGGGGAGCTGCTCGCGGCCCGCGGACGGAGCCTGGAGGAGATCCGCTCGTCGGGGGATCTCGCGGAGGCGCTGGCGCTCGTCTGCGGACCGGACGGCCTCGCCCTCGCCGACCTGCCGAAGGCCCTGCTGCCGTTCCACCGCTACCCCGGGGGCGAGCGCTCCGCCCTCGAGGAGCACTACGTCGAGGCTCTGGGCTATCTCACCCGCGGCGGCGGCCGCTGCCGGATCCACTTCACCGTCTCGCCCGAGCACGTGGAGGCCTTCGAGACCGCCTTCGCGGCGTTCCGCGGGCCGATCGAATCGGCCGCCGGCGTCTCTTTGGCGCTCGAGCTCTCCACCCAGGAGCCTGCGACCGACACTCTCGCCCTCGACGCCGACGGCCGCCCGGAGCGGCTCGCCGACGGCAGCCTGCTGCTGCGGCCGGCGGGACACGGGGCGCTGATCGGCAACCTGGAGCGGCTCAAGGGGGACGTCGTCTTCATCAAGAACATCGACAACGTGCCGCCGGCCCGGAGCCAGCCGACCACGGTGCGCTGGAAGCGGCTGCTCGCCGGCCACCTCCTACGCCTCCAGGCGCGGGCCTTCGAGCTGCTGGCGGAGCTCGAGGGCGGCGGCGGCGAGCGCCTCGTCGCCGAGTCCCTGGAGTTCCTGGAGTCCTCGTTCGCCGTCCGCATCCCGCCCGCGCTGCGCTCCGCCGGCGCCGACCGGCGGCGGCGCTGGGCCCGCGACCGCCTGGATCGACCGACGCGGGTGTGCGGCATGGTGCCGAACGCCGGCGAGCCGGGCGGCGGGCCGTTCTGGGTGCGCCGCGCCGACGGCCTCTCCGGCCAGATCGTGGAGGGCTCGCAGATCGACCGCGCCGATCCGGAGCAGCTCGAGATCTGGCGCGCGTCGACCCACTTCAATCCGGTCGACCTCGTCTGCGGCCTGCGCGACCGCCGCGGGCGCCCCTACCGCCTCTCCCGCTTCATCGACCCCGCGGCGGCCTTCGTGTCCGAGAAGCGACACGGCGCCCGCCACATCCGGGCCCTCGAGCGGCCCGGTCTCTGGAACGGCGCGATGGCCGGCTGGAACACCGCCTTCATCGAAGTGCCCCTGGAAACCTTCGGCCCGGTCAAGACCCTCGCCGACCTGCTGCGCCCCGAGCACCTGGGGTAGGTCCGGCTTTCGCAGACCCGGTCCGACCGACCGGGACGTCCGCCGAGTCGGAGCCGGAGGCCGGATGGCCGGCCTCAACCCTACTCGATCACCGGCGGCGGGCGCCCGAACTCGACATAGCGTACGTTCGCGGTGCAGCCCACCGTAGCGCAGGTTCCCGCTGCGACACCCGGCGGCAG
>JBFJMD010000245.1:0-4732 GCA_041634115.1 Thermoanaerobaculia bacterium
AGCGGAACGAGAACGGGTCGCGCTCGTTGTCGTCGTCGGACTCGTCCTTCGAGTAGGTGTAGTAGGCCTGGAGCTGGTAGTTGTTCGAGTAGCGCTTGTTGACGCCGACCGTGTACCCCTGGTAACGGCTCTTGGCGGTCGACTCCACCGAGGTCAGGGTGAAGATGCCGTTGATCCCGGCGGGCGGCAGGCCGCTCGACCAGGGGGAGCCGAAGACCGCGTCATTGCGGTTGATGAACCGCGTGATGTGGTCGGTCTTGGCGTAGTTGATCTTGCCCAGCACCGCCCAGTCGGGCTTGACCTCGCGCTCGTAGGAGAGCGACAGCGAGAGCGTCTTCGGCATCTCGAAGTTCCGGTCGAAGACGAAGACGTCGGGGAAGAAGACGGGACCGGCCTTCTCGGCCTCGGGCACCAGGTTCGGCCACGCCGGCACCGGCCCCAGGAACGGCGTGTCGTGGCTGTGGAAGATGGTCCGCGCCAGGGTGCCGTTGGTGGAGCGGGTCGAGGCCAGGGTGAGCGCCGGCACCCGGGCGGCGTAGATGCCGGCGGTGCCGCGCAGGATCGACTGGCCGGTGCCGCCCGGGGTCCAGGCGACGGCCAGCCGCGGCTGGATCGCCTCGTCGTCCGGGATGTTGCCGTCGGAGGGGAAGGTCTGCGGCCCGGCGGCGGTGGTCACCGTCTGGCCGATGAAGGGGGCGAAGAACACCTCGCTCGCCGGCGTGATCGGGTCGGGGTTGTCGAGCGTCTCGAAGCGAATGCCGTACTCGACCGTCAGGTTGGCGGAAGGCTGCCACTGATCCTGGACGAAGAGCGCCAGCTCTCTCTGCTCGATGCCCTGGGTGCCGGCGTCCTCGGCGGTGCGGCCGCCGACTCCGGCGAACTGCAGGAACAGCAGCACCGGGCCGACGGGGGTCGCGCCGCCGGGGCAGGACCCGGTCAGGCTGGTGACGCCGCCCGGGCACTCGCGGTAGTCCGGGTTGTTGACGTAATTGATGAAGCCGTCGGTCGAGCTGAAAATGTAGCGGCCGTTGGCGAATCCGATGAAGGTCTGCGACGAGGTGACGTCGTTGTACTCGACCCCCGCCTTGATCGAATGGTCGCCCTTCAAGATCGACAGGTTGTTGTTGATCTGGATGCGGTCGTCGTCGTACTCGATCGGCAGGAAGAAGGGCATCCCCACCCGGTAGCCGCCGCCGAAGTCGAAGGCGGTGTCGGGGAAGGGCCGGTTCTGGCCCGGCACCTGCGGCCCGGCGTAG
This sequence comes from Thermoanaerobaculia bacterium, assembly GCA_041634115.1. Classification (GTDB taxonomy): domain Bacteria; phylum Acidobacteriota; class Thermoanaerobaculia; order Multivoradales; family JAHEKO01; genus JBFJMD01. Next base: position 1,257 of record JBFJMD010000245.1, read on the forward strand.
GGCCGCGGCCGCCACTCCTTGGCGTACTGGCCGCGGAACTCGTTGAGCAGGCTGTCCGACAGCGTGCTGATGAGGGTGCCGGTCAGGGCGTGGGAGTAGTCGGTCTCGATGCCGTTGGCGCTACGCCCCCAGGTGTCGACGTCGAAGGTGCCGTTGACCTGCTGCGAGTAGGTGTAGGCGGCGCGCAGGGTCAGCAGGTTGGTGTCCGAGACCTGCCAGTCGAGCTTCGCCAGATAGGCGTCGGCGTCGTCGGTGCGGGTGATCGGTCCGTTCTCGCTCGGCATTCCCTGGTCGGCCAGGAACTGGACGACCCGCGGCTCGATGCGCGCCGGGTTCGTCTGCTTGGTCGTGTCCCCGTCCTGGGTGTCGGCGGCGACGAAGAAGAAGGCCCGGTCGCGCTGCAGCGGGCCGCCGAGGGTGAAGCCGGCCTGGGCCTGCTCGAAGTCGAAGGAGGGCACCTCGCTGCCGTCCGGATTCTGCGGGCTCTCCGACAGGCCGTCGTTCTTGAAGAAGAGGTGGGCGCTGCCGCGGTAGTCGTTGGTCCCCGACTTGGTCACCACGTTGATGAAACCGCCCGAGGAGCGGCCGAACTCGGCCGGGGCGCCGTCGGTGACGATCAGCACCTCCTTGACCGCGTCGATGTTGAAGGTGAAGGGGGGGCGCTGGCCGCCGCGCTGCTCGCCGAAGAAGGGGTTGTTGAAGTCCGCGCCGTCCACGGAGACGTTGTTGTTGATCCCCTTCTGGCCGTTGATCGACAGCTCGTCGCCGTCGGGCCCCTGCACGATCGTGACGCCGGGGGTCAGCTTGGTGAACTCCAGGAAGTTGCGGCCGTTGTTGGGCAGCCCCTCGATCGCCCGGTCGTCGATCCGCACCTGGCCCTCCGTGCGGCTGACCTCGATGAGCGGCGAGGTGGCGGTGACCAGGATCTCCTCCCGGGTCTGCGAGATCTGCATCGTCAGCGCCAGGTTGATGGTCTGACCCAGGGAGAGCTCGAGGCCCTCGCGCACCAGCGTGGCGAAACCCTCGAGCGAGGCGGTGACGCGGTAGGGTCCGAGCGGCAGCAGCACCCCGCGGAATCTGCCGCTGTCGTTGCTGATGAGCTCCTTTTCGAAATTGGTGGCGGTGTTCGTGAGCGTGATGGTGACGCCGGGCAGGACCCCGCCCGCCTCGTCTTTCACCGTCCCCTCGATGACACCGGTGGTGGCCTGGGCCTGCCCCAGCACGGCCGGCGCCGCGCACAGCGCGGCCAGCCCGCAGATCCCGAAGACACGCAGGAATCGAATCATCGTGGCCTCCTTCGCCTCTTCTCCGCCGCCCGCCGGGATCGGCGGCGGCGCTCCCTTAAATTGTTCCCCGGATCATAACCTCCACCGCGGGCGGGCGCAAACGGCCCGCCGCTGAGCTATTCTCCGGGGAGAGCGCGCCCCTTTCGACCCATGCCCCGCATCGCGATCCTCGCCGACGTCCACGGCAACTTCCCCGCCCTCGAGGCGGTCCTCGCCGACATCGACCGGGAGGCGCCGGACGAGGTCCTGGTCGGGGGCGACCTGGTCGGACGCGGGCCCGAGGGCAGCCGGGTGGTGCGGGCGATCCGCGAGCGGGGCTGGCCCTCGATCCGCGGCAACCACGAGGAGTACCTGCTCGACTTCCGCCGCGACCGGGTGCCCGCCGAGTGGCACGAGACCGAGGAGTGGGCGGCGTCGCGCTGGATGGCGGCGGAGCTGACGCCCGAGGACGTCGACTACATCGCCGCGCTCCCCTTCTCGCTGGCGCCCGCCGGCGGCGAGGGGCTGAAGCTCATCCACGGCAGCCCGCGCTCGGTCAACGAGGGCCTCGGCCCCTGGACCAGCGACGGCAAGCTCGGGCGCCATCTCACCGCCTGCGGCGCCGCGATGCTGGTCTGCGGCCACACCCACCGCCCGATGCACCGGGCGCTCCCCGGCGGCGAGGTGGTGAACGTCGGCTCCGTCGGCCTGCCGTTCAACCGCGACCGTCGCGCCCAGTACGCGATCTTCGAATGCGACGGGAGGGGCGGCTGGAGCGTCGAGTTCCGCCAGGTCGACTACGACGTCGGCGAGACCCTGGCGATCTACGAGTCCTCGGGCTTCCTCGCCGCCGGCGGCGTCACCGCCCTCCTGCTCAAGCTCGAGTTGGAGCAGGCGGCGCCGTTTCTCGTCCCCTTCCTCAAATGGGCCTCGCTCGTCGGCGTCGAGCCCCGCGCCCCGCGCATCGGCGAGTTCCTCGACTTCTACGATCCCGACGAGCCGGTGCACGAGTTCTTCCGCCGGCTGGCCGCGCTGGCCGAAGCCTGATCGCCGCCGCTGCCGCCAACGGGCGCCGTGCTAGACTGATCGCCGTCGGCCGGCGACCGGCGCCCCACCTCCCGCGCCCGTCTCGATGTACGAAGAGTTCTACGGCTTCCACGAATCGCCGTTCAACATCACGCCCGATCCGCGGTTCCTGTTCTTCAGCACGCGCCACCGCGAGGCGTTCAACCACCTGCTGTTCGGCATCCAGCAGCGCAAGGGCTTCATCCAGATCACCGGCGAGGTCGGGGCCGGCAAGACCACCCTCTGCCGGGCGCTCCTCGAAGAGCTCGGGCCCTCCTACAAGACGGCGCTGGTCCTCAACCCGTTCATGACCGGCGAGCAGCTGCTGTGGCTCATCCTGGCGGAGCTCGGCCTCGGATCGACCCGCAGCGACCGGATGTCGAGCCTCGAGACGCTCAACGCCTTCCTGCTCGAGCAGCTGCGCCAGGGCAACGACGTCGTGCTGCTGATCGACGAGGCGCAGGACCTCTCCCTCGATCTGCTGGAGCAGGTGCGGCTGCTGTCGAACCTGGAGACCGACCAGCGCAAGCTGCTGCAGATCGTCCTCGTCGGCCAGCCGGAGCTGCGCGAGGTGCTCGACCTGCCGGAGCTGCGCCAGCTGCGCCAGCGCATCACCGTCCGCTATCACTTGAAGCCGCTCTCCCCCGAGGAGACCGGCTACTACATCCGTCACCGCCTGCACGTCGCCGGGGCCAACTCGCGCCCCGTCTTCCAGCGCCGCGCCATCCGCCGCATCTTCCGCTACTCCCGCGGGGTGCCGCGGCTGATCAACGCGGTCTGCGACAAGACCCTGCTCTGCGGCTACGTCGTGGGAACCGACGTGCTCACCTCCCGCCACGTCAAGCGGGCGATCGACGAGCTGGAGGGGCGCATCTAGGCCGGCCGCATGAGCCTGATCAACGACGCACTGAAGAAGGCGCGGCTGGAGGCGGCCCGCCAGGAGGCAGCCCGCCGGGGCGTGCCGCTGCCGCCGATCGCCGCCGCCCCGCCCCGCCCCAGCGCCCGCGGACCGCTGCTCGCGGCCGCGGCCCTCGCCCTGGCGCTCCTGGTCGGCGCGGCGCTCTTCACCGCGGGGCGCCGGTCGGCCGACGTCGGCCCGCCGCCGGCGCCACCGCCCGCGGCCGAGGCGCCGGCGCCGGTGGCACC
>JBFJMD010000246.1:0-4719 GCA_041634115.1 Thermoanaerobaculia bacterium
CGAAGAGCGCCTCGCGGCCGCCCGTGCCGTCGGCCGCCGGCGAAGCGCCCTCCGCGAACTCGTCGGGCTCGCCCACGTGCAGCCGGATGGACCACAGGGTGGTCGGGGCGTGGCCGGGGAGGCTGCGGCCGGCGACGGCGCGGTCGATGGCGCGCCGGAGTCGGCGCTCGTCGGCGTTCAGGTATTCGTGGTCGGCCTCGGGCCCGAGCCGCTTCGGCGGGAATTCGTCGTAGCTCGCGATCCTCTCCGCCCGCACCTTGCCGGTGTCGAGCCTCAGCCGGCGCTCGCAGAAGCGCTGGAAGCGCGAGCCGTAGGTGCTGGCGCTCACCGCCCAGGTGAGCCGGAACATCCACGACCAGGCCCAGTGCTTGAACAGGTTCATCCAGCCGCGGTTGTCGGGGTGCTCCCACTCCCGCTCGAGCGACAGGTCGACGTAGACGTTCTCCATGAGCTGGATGACCGAGTTGCAGAGGAAGAAGCCCTCCCGGAACTCGTCCCGCGAGAGCTGCTCCGGGCGGGCGGGGTGCCACTCGCGCCGGCGGCGCTTGCCCGTGGCGTCGGCCTCCCAGACCGGCCGCCCGCCCTCCCAGGCCGCGAGCTCGGTGTAGACCTGCGGAATCAGGAAGCGCAGGTTCTTCTGGCCGCGCAGCCGCTCGAAGATCTGCACCAGCAGCTCGGTGTTGCGGGTGAAGGACTTGGACACCGCGGCGCTCGGCGGGTACCAGTTCTGCCGCAGGTCGACGATGACCGGCTCGATCCGGCCGCGGGCGCGCTCGGTGTCCGCGACCCCGAAGACCTTTCTCGCCACGTGTTGGCCGAGCTGGCGGTAGCTCTCGAACTGCGACTCGTCGAACCACTGGTCGCCCGTGGACTCGTGCGGAAAACCGGGGCGGGTGGCACGATAGTTGATGAGGTCCTCGGGCTCGTCGCCGGTGAGCGAGGCCTTGAGGTAGATCAGCGTGCCGCGCGGCGCCAGCGGCTCGGGGTAGACGATGTCCCCGTAGGCGCAGTGCCAGCGGCTGAGCCCGCCGTCGGCGGCGGGGCGCAGCGGCTCGACGTCGAGGTCGATCTCGACCCCGAAGTCGATCCGGCACTTGCGGATCGCCTCGCCGAGGCCCTTGAACTCGAACCCGGGATCGCCCTCGGCGTCGCAGGCGACGATGAAGCGGCAGCGCCGCCGCACCAGCTCGTAGATGCCCAGGTTCTCGAAGTGGCCGCCGTCGGAGAGGCTCACGTACTCGGCCTCTTCGGTGGTGCGGCCGAAGAGCTCGCGCACCAGGTACTCGAGGCCCTCCTCGGGGCCCGGCTCGGACCACGTCCGCGAGTGCTTGGGGTTCCCCAGCCACAGGCCGAGCCGGGCGTTGAAGACGGTCATCAGGAAGGCCAGGGCCGGAGAGCTGTAGGACCCCATCCCGGAGCTCACGGCGGCGCCCGAGACGGTGGCGGCGGTGCCCAGGGTGATGCTCTTGCCCTGCGGGACCGACCTGCGGGCCGCGGTGCAGCGGATCGCGAACGACTCGAGCCCGGCCCGCGGCGTCGGGCCAGACGGGCCGTCCGCATCCTCCCGGCCGGTGTCGAAGCCGTAGTGGAGCGGGGCGAAGAAGAAGGACCGGGCCTTGCGCTGCTGCCAGGCCAGCTCGCCGCTGCCCGCCAGGTTGAGCGTGGCGTTCAGGATCGGATAGGGCCCGTCGTAGCCCGCGGGGTGGCTCGCAGCGGTCGGCGCCGGCAGCACTTCGTCCAGCGCCAGGTCGTCGTCGGGGTCGAAGCCGATGAAGGGGTGCTCGCTCCGCGTCTCGTTCGACGCCCCGAGAAACGCGCGCACCAGCCGATTGCGGTAGAAGAGGTGCATCGAGAACTCGTTGACGTCGACCCAGGTCGAGAGCTTCTTCGAGACGAGGCGAAGACCGATCAGCAGGGCGAGCAGCAAGAAGAGGTTGGTGCCCGTGTTCTGCCAGGTCGCTTCGAGCTGGTGGGCGAGGATCGCGGAGAACGCCTCGCTCTCCGCCTGGCCCCCGGACCCGAGGAGGGCGGCCGCCGCGGCCTGGATCGCCAGCGCCAGGAGCGCCAGCAGTCCGACCGCGAAGACGTAGGGCGCGACCGTCGCCAGCAGCTTGAGCGGCAGCTCGTAGGCGCTCCCCTGCTCCCCCGATCTGCGGGCGGCCCAGATGCCGCCGACGGTCGTGACCAACCAGCCCAGGCTGACGCCGCTCACCCAGGTCGGCCCCGCCGCCTTCAGCCAGGCGAGCGCCACCGGGCCGTAGAGGGCCAGCGAGAACGCCACGATCCAGCCCACCGAGGCGATCCCCATCCAGGCGCCGAGGCGGCTCCACCACTCCCGCTGGTCCTCCGGAAAGTGCCGGCCCATGAATCCCACGTGGAGCACCGCCGTGACGACGGTCCCCAGGGTGATGAGCGGCGGGCCCCAGACGACCGCCAGCGCGAAGTCGCCGCTCGTCCAGGAGTGGAGCACGCGGGTCAGCAGCCAGATCGCCAGGCCGCCACCGAGCCCGGCGGGGAACGCCTTCAACAGCAGCGGGTGGCCGACCTTGCTCCAGGTCCAGCTCTCTTCGCGAACGGAGTAGAACAGCCAGACGAGGGTGTAGAGGGCGGCGATGGTGAGCATCCAGACCAGCCACTCGCGCTCGCCGAGCCAGGCGACGACCCCGAGCTCCGAGACCCGGCCGCTGATCCATCCGGGCAGCGGCATGCGCCACCCGAAGACCTCCTGGGACAGCCAGACCCAGAGCGCCGCCGCCCAGTTCGAGGCGAAGAGCGGGGCGACCGTGCGCACCAGCACCTCGTCGGTAGTCATCGGCTCCTCGACGCCCTCGTCCCCGCGACGCGGCGCCGCCCGCGCCGCCGCCGGGTCGAGGAAGTCGGTCAGCGCCGCGGCGTTCTTGCCGACGAAGAAGAGGCCGACGGCCTGGAGCGCGAGCGCCAGCCAGAAGAGCCACCCGCCCGCGGCGTAGCCCAGATCCGACGAGCCCTGGACGACGATCCTCGGCACCAGCAGGTAGGTCGCGAGGAAGGTCGCCAACACCATCAGATTGAGCAGCAGGTTGCGCAGGTAGGTGGCGCCGGCCGTCCAGGTGTCGGCGGTGAACATTCCGAGGTTCGGGGTCAGGAAGTTGCTGTAGGCGCGCAGCCAGGCGATCGGGGAGCCGTGATGCTCCGCCGCCGGCCGCCGCCCGGCCGCCCGCGGGGCGCGCTCTTTCTGGAGCGTCGCCTCCACCCGCTCGCGCCCCTGGCGCCGGATCCAGGCGACGAGCCAGCTCCCGATGTAGCCGCCTCCGGAGACCGTCGACAGGTAGTCGAAGCCGCGCAGCAGGTCCATGCCCGCCAGGCCCTGGAGGATGCCCAGGTTGAAGGTGGCGCTGCGGATGCCGCCGCCGGAGAAGGCGAGACCGGCGAGCTGCGCGCGGTCCGCCTGGACGACGACGTTCCCGGAGGTTCGCATCGCGTGCTGGTGGCCGCGGCGCTCGCGCAGCCGGGTGATCGCGTCCATCTCCTCGCGGAACGCCTCCTCGAACGAGCGCGGCGTCTCGCGGGTCAGATCGAAGAAGGCCGCGACCTCGTCCGGATCGCGCAGCTGCCGGGGCTCCGGCGGCTCGAACACCTTCTCGACGGTCTCGGGCGCGATCGGCTCCTCGAGCGCCAGGCGCTCGACCCTCGCGCCGCGCCCGACGTCGAGGACCCGGCCCCAGCTCCGGATCTCGCCGCGGCTCTCCTGCCAGAGCACCGGGTCGTCGAGGGCGATCCGCGTGTCTTCGAGGTCCAGCTCGACCGGCCCGCCCGGCAGCAGCCAGACCCGCGCGAGCGGCGATCCGGGGGCCGTCCGCGACGGCGAGCCCCGGCGCCGGAGCCGCTCGAGCATGGGGGCGAAGAGCTCGGTCAGGGGCTCCGGCGCGACCTCGATCGGAATCGCCCGGTGCGGAGGCCGGGGGACGAAGCTCTCCAGGGCGGCCCGAAGCTCGTCGGGCAGCTCGGCCTCGAGCGCGGTCAAGTCGACTCGCAGGCGCGGGCCCTCTTGCCCCTCGCGCCCCTCCTTGCCCAGAACCACGCCCGCCAGGTCCGCGTGGCCCGCGACTTCGGCCCGCAGGACCGGGTCGCCGACCTCGATCCGCTCGAAGGTCTCGTCGTCGACCTCGACCGCGACCGCCCCTTCGCGCTGGAAGATCCAGCAGTCCGCCATCTCCGCGGCGGCCTCGGACGGCTCCGGCCAGACCGTCAGCGGGTCCGCCGTCGGCCGGAAGCGCCGCAGCCAGACCCGCAGCGCGCGCTCGCGCACCTCTTTCACCGAGACCTTCGCGATCCGCCGCCGGCGACGCACGGCGACCAGCGGATAGAAGCCCTCGTCGGTCCGGAAGTCGCCGGAGGTGTCGACGACCGTGCCCCAGCTCTCGATGTCGCCCGAAGCCTCCTGGAAGTAGATGCGGGCGCCGTGCCGGATCGTCAGCAGGACGCGGTTGTCCGGGGCGAGGTGGATCTCGGAGCTCTCGGGCACCGGCACCAGCCACGCCGTGAGACCGCCGTCCGCGGGCCTCGAGGCCTCGAGCAGCTCCTGCGCCGGCTCGCCGCCGACCCGGCGGGCACTCGTGAAGAGCCGCTCCCCTTCGATCGGGTCGCCCTGCCCCTCGAGCCCGGCCGCCGGGATCGGGCGGGTCAGGCGCCAGCGCTCGACCCGCAGCGAGCCTCCCGGGTCCCCCTCCCGCCGCACCC
>JBFJMD010000247.1:0-4712 GCA_041634115.1 Thermoanaerobaculia bacterium
CGCCAGTCTCCGTCCTCGGCGAGATAGCGGGCGCTCTCCAGCAGGTCCCCGGTCTGGCGCGCGGCGAGGAACGAGGGCGCCGACACCAGGTCCTCGAAAAAGCGGTAGTAGAGGATGTCCCCCCACAGGAAGAAGGACGCGAAAGCGGCGGCCCCCCAGGCGAGCCAGGGGCGCACCCGCGGGGAGACGAAGAAGAGCCCCAGCAGCAGCGCGGCGATGAACGAAAGCGAGATCGGCAGCGCCTGCGGCGCCGGCTCGAGCGAGGCCTCCTCGTAGAGCAGCAGCGGCTTCATCGCCAGGGCGACGCCCAGCCAGGCGAGGTCGGCGAGCCCGGCCGCGCGCCGCAGCCGCTCGCGCCGCGGCCGCCGCCGCGCCCACTCGACCAGCCCCAGGCCGGCCAGCGCCGCGGCCAGCGGCACCCAGCTCGCGAAGACCGTGACCCGCGGCGGCGACACGACCACCACGATCGTCTCGACCGGCGTCGGGTCGCGGGCCGAGAACCAGGTGACCTTCTCGTGGACGACGTCCCACTCGAGACGGTAGATCCCCGGCGCCGGCGGCGGCCGCAGGCGGGCCTCGAGCGCCACCCGGCCCTCCGGCTCCACCGGGTGCGGCAGCGGCGTGCGGATGCCGTTCTTCTGGACCATCCCGCCGGTCAGCGAGCGCCAGTGGTAGCCGACGTTGAAGCCGGCCTCGCCGTGCCAGGTCAGGGTGCCGTCGTTGCGCAGCTCGATCGGCGCGGTGACCAGGTCCTCCAGGTAGAGCAGCCGCGGCGTCTGGTGGGCGAGCAGGGAGAAGGCGTGTCCGTGGAAGGCCTCGCTGACCTCCTGGTCCACGGCCGGCGGCGCCGCGGCCTGGGGCGCCGCCGCGGCCTGCCCCGCGAGCGGGCCCGCGACGCAGATCGCCAGGGCGGCGGCCCGGGCGACGCTTCCGATCGCCGGTCCGCTACTGGACATAGCCGAGCGCCCGCAGGGTCTCCAAATCGACGCGCGGCTCCTCCTCCGGTGACCCCGCGTCGACGCCGAACGGGGTCAGCAGCCCGGCCTCGAGGACGGCGCGGTAGCTCCCGGCGCACGAGCGCAGCTCGCGCGGCGCCTCCGGGGCGAGGTCGGTCAGCTCGTCCGGGTCGGCCTCGAGGTCGTAGAGCTCGGTCTCGCCCGAGCCGCGGACGATGAGCTTCATCCGGCCGCAGTAGAGCACGTGGGCGTCCTGGATTCGCGCCGCCAGCTCGGGGTAGCGCTCCGCCACGTTGCGGTTGGTCTTGCGGTTGGTCTCGGCGAAGTAGCTGCGATAGTCCGCCAGCACCGGCCAGCCGGTGGCGCCGTCGAGATCGGGAGCGGCGGCGAGCGCCGGCGGCCGCTCGAGACCGAGCCAGTCGAAGAGGGTCGGGGCGACGGCGGTGAGGGTGGTCTTCTCGACGACCACCTCGCCGCCCCGGCGCCGTCCGGGCAGGCGCACCAGGAGCGGCACCGCGAGCTGCTCCTCCCAGACGCTGATCGTGTGGTCGATCTCGGCGTGGGTCCCCAGCCCGTCGCCGTGGTCGGAGGTGAAGACCACGACGGTCTCCTCCAGGATCCCCTTCTCCGCAAGCAGCGCCAGGAGATCGCGCCCGACGTCGTCGAGGTAGCGCACGGCGGCGTCGTAGGCGGCGCCGTGGAGCCGCCGCATCTCCTCGGTGAAGGGCCGGGCGCCGGCGCTCACCTCCCACTTGACGGTCGCGTTGTGGATCGGGCCCGGGCCCTCCACCCCCTCCCGCTCGCCGTAGCGCCGGGTGTTGTAGGGGATGTGCGCGTCCATCAGGTTGAGGAAGAGGAAGAGCCGGCGGCCCTCGGCCAGCGCGGCGTCGATCTCTTCGGGCGCCAGCGACAGGATGGTCTCGGTGCGCTCCGGCCACGGCCCGCGCACCAGCTTGAAGCTCTCGAAGCCCTGGTCGAGGCCGGTGCTGCGCACGACCAGCGGATTGGCGGTGAAGCCCACGGTGCGGAAGCCGTGGGCGCCGAGACGCTCGGCCACCGTCTCGAAGCGGGCGTCCAGCACCATGTGGCCCCAGCGCGCCCGGTGCTCGGCCGGCCACAGGCCGGTGAAGAGCGACGCGTGGGTCGGCACCGTCCACGGAGCGGGGGCCTTGGCGGCGGCGAAGCGCAGGAAGTCCGGCGCGGCGGCGGCGAAGAAGGGCGTCGTCTCGCGGCCGTAGCCGTAGACCGACATGCGGTCCGCGCGCAGGGTGTCGAAGACCACGACGACGGCGTGGCGGGCCGGCTCCGGCCCGCGCCAGAGGATCAGCCAGAGGCCGGCGCCGACGGCGACCGCCGCCGCCGCCGCGAGGACGAGAAGCCGCGCCGGCGGCCGGCGTGGGCGCGGCGCGCTCATCTCGAAAGTCTCATCGCGGCGGGTCTGGGCGGGGGTGATCGGGCCGGCCGGAGCGCGCCGGCGACGCGCCCGGCGCCGCCGGTCTCGCGGTCGGGCCGGCGCGGATCGTAGCACAGGGACCCTGACCCTGAGGGGCCGCGGCGGCGCGGTAGAATCGCCGCCCATGAGCCGTCGCGCCCGCCGCCGATCGCCGCCCAGGAGCGCCCGGCGGGGGCTCGCCGCCCTGCTCGCGGCGGCCCTCTGTCTGCCCCTCGCCGCCTGCGGCGACGCCGACCGGCCGCCGCCGGTGCTCCTCGTCGGCGTCGACGGCTTCGAGTGGAACGTCGTCCTGCCGCTGCTGCGCGCCGGCGAGCTGCCGCGCATCGCGGCGCTGGTCGAGAGCGGCGCCGCCGGCCTGCTCGAGACCACCCGGCCGACCTTCTCGCCGATCATCTGGACGACGATCGCCACCGGCAAGTCGCCGCGCCGGCACGGCATTCGCGGCTTCGTCGCCAGGAAGAAGCAGGTCGGCGAGCGCCGCCTCTTCAACAGCGGCGACCGCAAGACGAAGGCCTTCTGGAACATCCTCTCGGACTACGAGCGCTCGGTCGCCGTCGTCGGCTGGTGGATGACCTACCCCGCCGAGAGGGTCCGCGGCGTCATGGTGGCCCAGGTCAACACCCTCGATCAGGCGAACCGCAAGGCGGGGCGCGCCATCATCAAGGGCAGCCTGCGCGACGACGTGGCCGGGCAGGTCTACCCGGAACGGCGACTCCAGGAGTTCCTGGAGGTCCACGAGCGGGTGAGCGGTGAGCTCGATGAGCGGACCGCCGAGATCTTCGGCCGCTTCGGAGTGCCGCTGACGACCCTCACCGAGCGCCTCTGGCAGAACACCCAGTGGGCGTTCCGCGCCGACGCGACCTACGTCGAGATCGCCGAGCGTCTGGCCGGGGAGGGCCACGACCTGGTCGCCTTCTACCTGGGCGGCGCCGACGTCGCCGGCCACCGCTTCTGGCGCCACATGCGGCCCGAGCTCTACGCCGATCCGCCGCCGGCCGAGGAGGCTGCGGAGCTGGGGCGGCTGATCCCCGACTACTACCGCTTCGTGGACCGCGCAATCGGCCGGGTGCTGGACCGGATGCCGGCGGACACCGTGACTCTGATCGTCTCCGACCACGGCATGGGCGCCGTCAACCGGAAGAAGACCTTCCGCGAGGACAGCCTGCCGGCCGACCTCAACTCGGGACACCACCACGACGCGCCGCCCGGGGTGGTGATCGCGAGCGGCCCCGGGGTGCCGGGCGCCGGCGCCCGGCGGGCGGCCGACCTCGGGCGCGGCGACCTCGAGCCCCTGGGATCGGTCTTCGACGTCACCCCGACCCTCTTGGCGCTGCTCGGGGTCCCGGTCGGCGCCGACATGGAGGGGCGGGTCCTCGCCGCGCTCTTCGAGCGCGACGTCGCCGCGCTGCCCACCGTCGCGAGCCACGACGACGCGGCCTGGCTCGCGGCCCGGCGCGAGCTGGCGCCGGAGGAGCTCGAGGCCGACGAGGAGCGGCTCGAGCAGCTCCGGGCGCTGGGCTACGTGAACTAGCCTCGAGGATCCACGAGCCCCGCGTGCCGCGCCGGCGTGCTAGGCTCGCCGGCGAACCCCGCAGAGGAGGGACTCGAGTCATGAAGAGAACGACCGTCGCTTTTCTCCTGGCCCTCGCGATCCTCGCCGCCGGCGCGGCGGTGATCTCCGCGGCCGCCTCCGACCTGGCGATCGGCCGCCGTCTGCCCGACTCCGAGCGGGTCGCCGCCCGCTGGACGCCGGAGCGCCTGCTCGCCGCGCGTCCGATGCCGCCGCCGCGGGCCGACCTCGAGCGGCTGCGCGGAGAGGAGGGCGACGAGGGCGGCGCGATCGCGGCCCGCGCCGCCGCCGCCCGCAGCGTCCACGACTGGGCGCCGCAGCCGCCGACCGCCCGGGTCCCGCAGGGGCTCGCGAAGATCCTGATCGACCCCGAGCGCCTCGCCGGCCACCGCCCGGCGCGCGAGCGCCGCTCCGGCTGGACGACCACCGCCCGCGGCAATTTCCTGCTCGACTTCACCAGCTCGCGGCTGGTGCCCGAGGACTCGCGTTTCTTCTACCCCTACAGCACCTCCGGCAAGCTCTTCTTTTCCATCCCCGGCGAGGGCGACTTCATCTGCTCCGGCGCGGTCGTCTCGGCCCGGGTGGTGGCGACCGCCGGGCACTGCGTCAACGAGGGCGGCAGCGACTTCTTCGAGGATTTCCTCTTCGTGCCGGCGTACCGCGAGGGCGAGGCGCCCTTCGGCGTCTGGACGGCCAACTTCGTCTCCACCACCGAAGAGTGGTCGGACCTGCC
>JBFJMD010000248.1:0-4709 GCA_041634115.1 Thermoanaerobaculia bacterium
AGCCCCCGCACGGCCTCGACCGAGCGCGCCAGCCCGGCCTTCTCCTCTTCCTCCAGCTCGAGCTCGACCACCTCTTCGAGGCCCTTGCGCCCGAGCTTCACCGGCACCCCGACGAAGAGCCCCTCGACGCCGTACTCGCCCTCGAGGTAGGCGGCGCAGGGCAGGATCTTCTTCTTGTCGAGCAGGATCGCCTCCACCATCTCGGCGGCGGCCGCGGAGGGCGCGTAGTAGGCCGAGCCGGTCTTCAGCAGATTCACGATCTCGATGCCGCCGTTGCGGGTGCGGTCGTTGATCGCCTCGATGCGGTCGGCCGCCAGCAGGCTGGGGAGCGGCACGCCGTTGACGGTCGCGAAGCGCGGCAGCGGCACCATGGTGTCGCCATGCCCGCCGAGGACGAAGGCGTCGACGTCCTCGACCGAGACGCCGAGCTCGGCGGCGATGAAGCAGCGCATGCGGGCCGAGTCGAGCACCCCGGCCATGCCGAACACCCGGCTGCGGTCGAAGCCGGAGACCCGCCGCGCGACCTCGCACATCGCGTCGAGCGGATTGGTGACGATGATCAGGATCGTCTCCGGCGAGTGCGCCACGAGCTGCTCGACGACGCCCTGGACGATCTCGGCGTTCTTCGACCTGAGGTCGTCGCGGCTCATCCCCGGCTTGCGGGCGAGCCCGGCGGTCACGACGCAGATGTCCGAGCCGGCGGTGAGCGCGTAGTCGTCCCCCCCTTCGATGCGGCCGTTGAAACCCAGAACCGGCGCCGACTCCATCATGTCGAGCGCCTTGCCCTTCGCGAGGTCCCCCAGGATGTCGACCATGGCCACGTCGGCGAGCTCGCGCTCGGCGATGCGCTGCACGAGCGTCGCGCCCACGTGACCGGCACCGACGACGGTGACTTTGTGATCCATGCGCTTCGTCTCCTCTGGCTGCTAGAGATTGTCGACCGTGGCCCGCGCGAACTCGGAGGTCTTGAGCAGCGTAGCCCCCTTCATCTGCCGGGCCAGGTCGTAGGTGACCCTCTTTTCGCCGATCGTCCGCCCGAGCGCCTTCTCGATCGCGTCCGCGGCCTCGCCCCAGCCCAGTCAGCGCAGGAGCATGGCGCCGGAGAGGATCAGCGATCCGGGATTCACCTTGTCCTGGCCGGCGTACTTCGGGGCGGTGCCGTGGGTGGCCTCGAACAGGGCGAGGCCGTCGCCCTCGTTGCTGCCGGGGGCCATGCCGAGGCCCCCGACCTGCGCCGCGAGGGCGTCCGAGAGGTAGTCGCCGTTGAGATTCGTGGTCGCGATCACGTCGTACTCGGCGGGGCGCAGCAGCACCTGCTGGAACATCGCGTCCGCGATCCGGTCCTTGATCAGGAGCTTGCCCTCCGGCAGCTTGCCCTCGTGCTTCTCCCACAGCTCCGCCTCGGTGATCGTCTCGTCGCCGAACTCCTCCTCGGCGACCTGATAGCCCCAGTCCTTGAAGGCGCCCTCGGTGAACTTCATGATGTTGCCCTTGTGGACCAGGGTGACGCTCTCGCGGCCCTGCTCGAGGGCGACCTCGATCGCCTTGCGCACCAGGCGCTGGCTGGCCCGCCGCGAGATCGGCTTGATGCCGACGCCGCTGTCGTCGCGGACCCGCTTGCCGAGGCTGTCGCGCAGGAAGGCGATGATCTCGCCGGCCCCCCTCGACCCCTCCTGCCACTCGATGCCGGCGTAGACGTCCTCGGTGTTCTCGCGCACGATCACCATGTCGACGAGCTTCGCCTGCTTGACCGGGGTGGGCACGCCCGGAATGTAGCGCACCGGGCGGATGCAGGCGAAGAGGTCGAGGGTCTGGCGCAGGGTGACGTTCAGGCTGCGGATGCCGCCGCCGACCGGGGTGGTCAGCGGCCCCTTGATCGCCGCCCGGAAGTGGCGGACGGCGTCGAGCGTCTCCTGCGGCAGCCACTCGTCCCGGTACTTCTTCGCCTTCTCGCCGGCGAGCACCTCCATCCAGGCGATCGAGCGCGAACCGCCGTAGGCCTTCTCGACCGCGCCGTCGAGCACCTTGCGGGTGGCGCTCCAGATGTCGGGACCGATCCCGTCGCCCTCTACGAACGGCACGATCGGCCGCTCGGGAACTGCCAGCTTGCCCTCCTCCCAGCGGATCTCCTGGCCGTCGGCAGGCGGCTTGAGACTCCCGGACTTCCAGCTCACTCTCTTCCCCTTCGCTATTTTTCGATGCGGCGCGCCGAGACTGTCAGCGCGGCCAGAAACGCTATCACAGGGGTGACGGAGCGGGGACCGCGCGACCCGGGGGCGCCGGCGCGCGTGGTAGATTGACCGGCATGGATTGGGACGCCCTGGTCGAGGCCGCGACGCGCGCCCGCGAGCGCTCCTACAGCCCCTACAGCTCGTTCGCCGTGGGCGCCGCCGCGCTGATGGAAGACGGCACCGTGGTGCCCGGCTGCAACGTCGAGAACCGGACCTTCGGGCTCACGGTCTGCGCCGAGCGGACGGCGCTCGTCGCCGCCGTCGCCCGGGGCCTGCGCCGGCCGCAGGCGATCGCGGTCGTCACCTCGACCGACCCGCCGTCCCCCCCCTGCGGGCTCTGCCTGGAGACCCTGACCGAGCTCGGCAGCCCGGAGCTGCCGATCCTGCTGGCCAACCTGAACGGCGATCGGCGCGTCTACAAGCTGGCCGACCTGCTCCCCCACCCGTTCGTCTTTCCGCCGCCCGCGGGCCCGCCGGAGTCGGACTAGCCGCCGACGAACTCGGCCCGCACCGCGCGCGGGATCAGTCCCGCCTCGTGGCCGCGGTCGAGCAGGAGCTGCACCGCCCGCCGGCCGGCCTCGCCGTAGCTCCGCGTCCACTCGTTGACGTACATGCCGACGAAGCGGTCGGAGCGCACCGGGTCGCGCTCGAGCTCGCGGGCGTAGCGGATCGCGTAGGCCAGCGCCTCCTCGCGGTGGTCGAGGGCGTGATCGATGCTGGCGGCAAGCAGCCGGCAGAGACGGCGCTTGAGCTCCGGTTCGAGGTCCTTGCGGATGCCGTTGCCGCCCAGCGGCAGCGGCCCGCCGGTTTCCGCCTTCCACCAGGCGCCGAGGTCCACCACCGCCGCGAGGCCCAGGTCGCCGTAGGTGAGCTGTCCCTCGTGGATCACCACCCCGGCGACGGCCTCTCCCCTGGAGACGGTCTCGAGGATGCGGTCGAAGGCCACCACCCGGGTCTCGACCGCCGGGTTCCAGAGCTTCAGCGCCAGGTGGGCGGTGGTGAGCTGCCCCGGGATCGCCACCGTCTCGCCCGACAGCTCACGGCGCTCGAGCCGCTTGCGCGCCACCACCACCGGCCCGTAGCCGTCGCCGAAGCTGGCGCCGCAGGGCATCAGCGCGTAGCGGTCCGCCAGGTGCGCGTAGCCGTGAAAAGATAGGGCGGTGATCTCGAAGGTGCCCCGGAACGCGGCCTGGTTCAGGCTCTCGATGTCCTGGAGGACGTGGTCGATCTCGAGACCGGAGGTGTCGAGCAGCCCCTGGGTGAGCGCGTAGAACATGAACGCGTCGTCGGAGTCGGGACTGTGCGCGATGCGGATCTTCGTCGGCGCGCTCATGGCGCCGGGAGGGTATCAGAAGCCGGCGGCCGGAAACGGGCGCCGCGAGACGTCGGAGGAATGACCATGCCACGCACTGCCGCAGCCCTTCTCGCGGCGCTGTTCACCGCGGCGCCGGCCGGCGCCCGCGACCCGCTGGCCCACACCTACTCCATCGTGGCGCGGGACCCGGCCACCGGCCAGCTCGGCGTCGCGGTGCAGAGCCACTGGTTCCAGGTCGGACCGATCGTGCCCTGGGCCGCGGCCGGGGTCGGCGCCGTCGCCACCCAGTCCTTCGTCAAGGTGGACTACGGCCCGCGCGGGCTGGAGCTCATGGCCGCCGGCCACTCGGCGCGGACGGCGCTCGACCGCCTCCTGGCCGAGGACGCGCAGCGCGACGTGCGCCAGGTGGCGATGGTGGACGGTGAGGGCCGGGTCGCCGTCTGGACCGGTCCGAGCTGCATCGCCGACGCCGGGCACCGGACCGGCGAGGGCTACTCGGTCCAGGCCAACCTGATGGCCTCGGACCGGGTCTGGCCGGCGATGGCCCGGGCTTTCGAGAGCGCCCGGGGCGACCTCGCCGAGCGCATGCTCGCCGCCCTCGAGGCCGCCGAAGCCGAGGGGGGCGACATCCGCGGCCGCCAGAGCGCGGCGCTCCTCGTCGTCCGCGCCGAGACCACCGGCCAGCCCTGGCGCGACCGCCTGGTCGATCTGCGGGTCGACGACCACGAGCGGCCGCTCGAGGAGCTGCGCCGCCTGCTCGGCATCCACCGCGCCTACGAGGAGATGAACCGGGGCGACGACGCCGTGACCGAGGGCAAGCTGGACGCCGCCATCGCCCACTACGGCCGCGCCGCCGAGCTGGCGCCGCAGATCGCCGAGATCCCCTTCTGGCAGGCCGTGACCCTGTTCTCCGGCGGGCACGAGGAGGCGGCGCTGCCGATCTTCGGCCAGGTCTTCGCCCGCGAGGCGCGCTGGATCGAGCTCGTCCGCCGGCTGCCGGCCTCGGGCCTGCTGCCGGACGACCCGGCGAAGCTCGAGCGGATCCTGGCCACCGCCCCGGGCGGCGCGCCCGGGGCCGCGCTGGGGACGAAGCTACCCAAGGCCGCGCCGACTCCGCCCGCGAAATCCGCCACCCCGGAGACCGCGCCGCCGCCGCAGGCCGC
>JBFJMD010000249.1:0-4643 GCA_041634115.1 Thermoanaerobaculia bacterium
CCCGCGCTCGACGTAGTGAGCGAACTTGGCCTTGAGCCGCGGGCTCTCCCAGAGGAGCTTCGCCGCCAGGCCGCCGTCCGCGCCGCGCTCGATCTCGAGCATCTTGGCGCCGATGCCGTAGCCGGACGAGACCAGCAGCCGGTCGCCCGGGAGGGGCAGCGGCTGGGCGACGTTGGGCTGCTCCTTGGGCCAGGCGAACTCCCAGAGCGGCTCGCCGGTCGCCGGGTCGTGGGCGGCGACGCTCGCCTGGTTGAAGATCACGATCTGCGGCACCCCGGCGAGGGTCGCGAGGACCGGAGACGAGTAGCCCGAGCGGTCGCTGCCGCCCTTCCAGGCCAGCTCGCCGGTCTCGGCGTCGTAGGCGACGAGCGAGGCCTCCCTGGCGCCGGCGCTCACCACCACCCGGCCGTCGACCACGAGCGGCGAACAGCTCTTGCCCCACTCCGGGATCCCGGCCCCCAGCTCGTCGACCAGGTCGTGGCTCCAGAGCCGCTCGCCGGTCGCGAGGTCGAGGGCGTTCAGGATCCCGGTGGCGCCGAAGGTGAAGACCCGCCCGCCGGCGACCGTCGGCGTCGCCCGCGGTCCGATGCCGGCGATCGTGGTCTCGTAGCGCGCCTCGTCCGCGTGCGACCAGACGACCTCGCCGGTCGCGAGCCGGTAGGCCACCACCAGCTCCTCCGGCCCGCGCTGCTCCTGGGTGATCGCCAGATCGCCGACGATCGCGAACGACGACCAGCCCTCGCCCACCGGGCGGCGCCAGACCTCGACCGGCGGCCGCTCCCGCCAGTCGCGGGCGAGCCCGACCCCGGTGAGGGTCGCGTCCCGCTTGGGGCCCAGGAACTGCGGGTAGGCGCGGCCCTCCGTCGTCGCGGCGCTCGCCTCGGCCGCCGGCACCTCCTCGAGCCCGTGCGACCAGCGCCAGGAGAGGATCGGCACC
The DNA here is from genome assembly GCA_041634115.1 of Thermoanaerobaculia bacterium. Lineage (GTDB taxonomy): Bacteria > Acidobacteriota > Thermoanaerobaculia > Multivoradales > JAHEKO01 > JBFJMD01. The sequence continues at coordinate 938 of JBFJMD010000249.1, forward strand.
AGGTCCCCGGTCACCCCCGAGATCCGCACCGCGAAGAAGAAAAAGGCGCCCACCAGCGCCACCGCCGCAAGGCCCCACAGGCGGATGCGCGCCTTGAAGCGGGAGAAGAAGAGGAACCAGACGAGGAGCAGGAAGACCGTGAAGAAGAGGATCGGGAAGGTCAGCACCACCCGCTGCTGGCGGATCCCCTCCGAGAAGCCCCAGTTCCAGACCAGCGCCGCGAGCGCCAGCGCCAGGACCGCCGCCGCCGGCCACCAGCGCACCGGTCGGCCGGCCCGGCCGGCCTGCGTCACCCGGGCTTCGCCGCCCGGTGTCACCGCTCTTCCCGCGTTCTCGCCCATGGCGGCCGATGATACCGGGAATCGCGGACGCCCGGCTCTCGCCGTTTCTCGACAAGGCGGCGGGGCTCTGGCAGACTCGGAAACCCCGCCCGCGTGGCTCTCCGCGCGGTACTCGGCTCGGAGGAAACGAATGCGCCGCGGACGCCGAATCGCCGGTCTCGTCACAGCTCTCGCCCTCGCCGCCGGGATCGGCTCGGCAGCCGGGCCGCAGGCCGGTGGCGCGGTCGGAGCGAGCGCGGGCCCGCAGCCGGCTGCGGCGGCCGAGCCGGCGCGGGGCTGGCCGCAGTTCCGGGGCGCGGCGCGGGACGGGACGGTTCCGGAGGCGTCGCTCGAACCCTGGCCGGAGGCGGGGCCGAAGGTGCTCTGGCGGCGGCCGATCGGGACCGGCTTCTCGGCGCTCTCGGTGGCCGGCGAGCGCTTCTACACGATGTTCGCCGAGGACGAGGTCGAGCACGCCGCCGCCTTCGAGTCCGCGACCGGCGCCGAGCTCTGGCGCGCCCCGATCGGCGAGAGCTTCCACGACGAGTTCGGCAACGGGCCCCGCTCCACCCCGACCGTGGACGGCGACGCCCTCTTCGTGCTCGGCTCGCACGGGAAGCTCGCGGCGCTCGCCGCGGCCGACGGCGCCAAGCGCTGGGAGGTGGACCTCGTCGAGCGCTTCGGCAGCCGGGTGCCGCAGCGGGGTTTCGCCTTCTCGCCGCTGGTGGACGGCGAGCTGGTGCTGATCCGCGCCGGCGGCGGCGAGGGCAAGGCCTTCGCCGCCCTCGACCGGGCGACCGGGGAGACCCGCTGGACGGCGCTCGACGGCGGCCCGACGATGGCCTCGCCGATCGTGGCGACGGTCGCCGGCGCGCGCCAGTACGTCTTCGCCGGCTCCGAGACCGTGACCGCGCTCTCGGCCGCGGGCGAGGTGCTCTGGACCTACGACTGGGAGCGCGGCACGATCGCGATGCCGATCTTCATTCCGCCCGACAAGGTCTTCGTCTCGGCCTCGTACGACGTCGGCGCGGTGCTGCTCCAGCTCGGCCCGCTCGGACCGGGGGGCGCGGGTGGCGACGCCCCGCCGGTGCGCGAGCTCTGGCGCAACCGGGTGATGAAGAACCACTTCAGCTCCTCGGTCCACCGCGAGGGGCACGTCTACGGCTTCGACGGCGCGACGCTCAAGTGCGTGTCGCTGGCGACCGGCGAGCAGACCTGGGCCAAGCGCGGCTTCGGCAAGGGCTCGCTGATCCTGGTCGGCGACAGGCTCCTGGTGCTCTCGGACCAGGGGGCGATCGCGCTCCTCGACGCCAGCCCCGAGGGCTACGTCGAGCGCGCTCGCTTCCAGGCGCTCGACGGCAAGTCCTGGACCGCGCCGGCCTTCGCCGGCGGCCGGCTCTACCTGCGCAACCAGACGGAGATGCTGGCGCTGGACCTCGGGGAGCCGGGCGGATGAAGCCGGCCGCCGCGCGACCGCCCGCAGCGTCGTCTCGGCGACGCCACTCGCCGAGCCAGGCCGATGGTCGAAGGTCCGGGAAAGGAGCCGACAGGATGAGACGACGGCCCTTCTCCCGGCTCGCCCGGTTCTCACTGCTTGCCCGGCTGGCGCCGCTCGCGATGCTGGTGGCGGCCGGCAGCGACGCGGCGCTCGCCGTCGAGCGGCCCCCCTCCAGCCTGGAGGAAGCGGCGAGCGAGCTCACCCTCGACGTCGTCCTCGCCCGGCACCGCGAGGCGAAGGGCGGCCTCGAGAAGCTCCGCGCCGTCGAGAGCCTCAAGGCGAGCGGCCGCTACACCAGCTTCAGCGAGGTCTCCCCCTTCACCCTCTACCGCAAGCGCCCCGACAAGATGCTCTTCGACCACCGGCTGGGCTCGAAGAAGGCGGTCTTCGGCTGCGGCGCCGGCGACCCCTGGTGGATCAACCTCTGGTACGAGGTCGACTTCGCGATGAAGATGCCGGCGGTCGACGCCCGCCACCTCTGCCGCGAGGCGCGGATCGGGGGGCCGCTCCTCGACCCCGAGGGGCACGGCGCCGAGATCGCGCTCGTCGGCCCGGGCGAGGTCGACGGCGAGCCGGCGATCGAGCTCACCGCGACCTATGCCGACGGCGCCGTCGAGCGCTGGTTCCTCGACCCCGAGAGCTCCCTCGAGATGGCGCGGATCGGCCCCACCGCCGACTTCGGCCGCGAGGTCGAGGGCCGCACCTGGTTCTCCGACTTCCGCGAGGTGGCGGGCGCCAAGCTCCCGTTCTACGTCGAGAGCGAGTTCGACATCCGCCACCGGGTGCTCGAGATCGACGCGATCGAGGTCAACCCGGAGCTCGACGACGCGCTGTTCGCGATGCCGGTCCCCGCCGCCATGCGGCCGCTGGCGCCGCTCGCCGGCCAATGGAAGGTGAAGATCGAGCAGCGGCCCGCCCGCGAGGAGGCCCCCTGGCGCGAGTCGGCGGGCGCCTCCACCATCGAGAGCCTCGCCCACGGCGGCCTCCTCGCCGAGACCTTCGCCTACGAGGCTGGCGACGGCACCCCGGTGGAGCTCCGCCGGCAGTTCAGCCACGACGTCTACAAGGACCGCTACCGGGTGACGGCGTTCGTCGACTGGGACTCGCACCTGCGCGTCTTCGAAGGCGCGCTCGCGGACGGCAGGCTGGCCCTGACCGACCTCGAGACCGGCACCGCCGCCGTCCGCCCCGGCCGCGACACGACCCATCGGCGCATCACGGTCTCGGCAATCGGCGACGACGGCTTCACCCTGGAGACCGAGACCTCCACCGACGCCGGCGAGACCTGGACGCTCGTCCGGCGGTACACCTACGCGCGGTAGGGATAACCGGGACCGGCCTCGCGGACGGAGGAGCCGGGGGCTTGCCGCTTCCGCTCCGAGCTGATCGCACACGCGCGCAACGCGTCGCGTCGAGGCGCCGCGCTCGCCCGAGCGCCTAGTCGCTCCTTCGTCAAGCCCCCGGCCCCTCCTGGGCGTCATCGAAGAGCCTCCAGGCAGCCATGCCCCCCGGAGGGCCGTCCGGCGTCCGGGAGGGCTCCCCCGTGAGCGACCCGAGCACGGCAGGCCCGGCCCTTTTCGCAGGAACGGCCGCCGACCGATGCGATAGGGTAGCCGCCGATGTCCGCGGGCGAAAAGGAGAAGCGCAAGATCTCGCTGTCGGTCGTCTGGCGCGAGTCCAGGGAGATCATCTGGGCCCGCCGGCGCCGCCTCGCCGCCGGCCTCGTGCTGCTGCTCGTCAGCAGGATCTCAGGCATGGTCCTGCCGGCCACCACCAAGATCCTGATCGACGACGTCATCGGCCTGCGCCGCGCGGATCTTCTGCCCTGGATCGCGCTCGCCGCCGGCGTCGCCACCCTGGTCCAGTCCTCGACCTCCTTCGGCCTCTC
>JBFJMD010000250.1:0-4632 GCA_041634115.1 Thermoanaerobaculia bacterium
CAGGAGCGGCCCCGCTGCGTCTCCTGGTAGAAGCGGATCATCTCGATCAGCAGCCGCTCGTCCCAGTTCTTGACCCGGGTGAAGAAGAGGCGGATCTGCGAGGGCGAGACGGAGCCGTCCTGCTGGTCGAGAACGTCCATGAACTTCCCCAGCTCCTCCTCGATCTCCGCCAGCTCGCCCTCGACCGTCTCGGGAGCGGTGTTCAGGCTGACCGAAGCGGCGCGCAGCTTTTTGTATAGACTCTGGAAGTCGAAGGGGAAGCTCCGGATCTCGCGCTGGCCGAAGAACTTCTGCAGGCCCACGATAAAGCGGTGAAAGGTCCAGCACGCCTTGTAGCGCGCCGTGAGCTCGATGTACTTGCTGTTGAGAGGGTTGACTTCTTTGTCCACGGCCGCCGCCCCGCCTGATCGCTGCCCGGATTGTACGCCATGAGCCCCGACGCCCCCTCCGAGCAGCCGCGGGTCCTCATCTCCCGCGAGAGCCTCGAGCGCCGCGTCGAGGAGCTGGCGGCGGAGATCGACCGCGACTACGGCGGCAAGCCGCCCCCGCTCTGCATCGGGGTCTTGAAGGGCTCGGTCTTCTTCATGGTGGACCTGTTGAAGCGGGTCCGGACCCCGGTCTCGATCGATTTCCTCCAGACCTCCGCCTACCGCTCCGGCACGCGGCCCGGGGACGTGCAGATCCGCAAGGACGTCGAGGTGCCGATCCGCGACCGCGACGTGCTGCTGATCGAGGACATCGTGGACACCGGCCACACGCTGAACACGGTCCTCGACCTGATCCGCTTCCGCGGCGCCCGCAGCGTGCGGCTCTGCGCGCTCCTCGACAAGGCGGGCGCCCGCGAGGTCGAGGTCCCCATCCACTACTGCGGCTTCCAGATCGACAACGTCTTCGTCGTCGGGTACGGCCTCGACCTGGACGAGCGCTTCCGCAACCTGCCCTACGTCGGGATCTACGAGGGCGAGCCGCCGGCCCCGGAGCCGGCAGAAAGCGACTGATCGCGCATGCAGTTCCATCACACCGACGCGGCGCCCGAAGCCATCGGGCCCTACTCGCAGGCGGTCTCTGCCGGCGGCTGGCTGTTCACCTCGGGGCAGATCGGGATCGACCCGGCGACCGGGGACCTGGTCGAAGGGGGCTTCGTCCGCCAGGCCGAGCAGGTGCTCGCGAACCTCGCGAGCGTGCTGGAGTCGGCGGGCTGCGGCTTCGGGGAGGTGGTGAAGTCGACGATCTTCGTGACCGACCTGGCGCTTTTCGCCGAGGTCAACGAGGTGTACGGGCGGCACCTCGGCGACCACCGGCCGGCGCGCTCGACGGTCGAGGTGGCGGCGCTGCCCAAGGGGGCGCTGGTCGAGATCGAGATGATCGCCCGGCTGCCGGGGGACTGAGGCCGGTCGCCGAGAGGCCCTTCGAAGAGTCCGCTTCGGCTCCTCCGGCGGTCCGGGGCCGGCGGGGGCCCTCCCGGGGACCGGCGCGAGCCGCTCGGACTTTGACGGAGGGCTCGCGCCTGCGCTCCGCGTGCGCGCCGGCCGGCGTTGCCCTTCGGAAGCTCGGGTGGGCGCTGGCGGAGAGCTCCCCGGAGAGGGCCCCCGCCGGCCCCGGACCGCCTCCTCGGACTGCGGTGCGAGGAAGTAGGTGCCAGCCACTTGGCCGCCGGGTCGGGCACGGACCGGTGGCGGGCGGTTCGATTCGATGCGCCCCCCACAGGTGGGGGCGCTACGGCTTGGGGGCGCCGCCTCTGCGATTCTTCGCAGGGCGAACTCGGTCGCTCCGGCGATTCGATTCGCCCCCCACAGGTGGGGGCGCTACGGCTTGGGGGCACCGCCTCTGCGATTCTTCGCAGGGCGAACTCGGTCGCTCCGGCGATTCGATGCGCCCCCCACAGGTGGAGGCGCTACGGCTTGGGGGGCACCGCCTTTGCGATTCGTTCGAGGGCGATCTCGATCGCCTCGGCGCTCACGTCCCGGTGGGTGACGAAGCGGAGCCGGCGGGGGTCGAGGGCGACGGTCAGGACGCCGTCGGCGGCCAGGCGGTCGGCGACGGCCGGGGCTTCGGCGGCCTCGAGCTCGGCGATGACGATGTTCGTCTCGACCCTTTCGGGGTCGATCGCGATGCCGTCGATCGCCGCGAGGCCGCGGGCGAGGCGGCCGGCGTTGGCGTGGTCGTCGGCCAGGCGCGCCGGGCCCTTCTCGAGCGCCAGGAGGCCGGCCGCGGCGAGCACCCCGACCTGGCGCATGCCGCCGCCGAACATCTTGCGCACCCGCCGGGCCTCGCCGATCCAGTCGCGAGCGCCGCAGAGCATGGAGCCGGAGGGCCCGCCCAGGCCTTTCGACAGCGAGAACATCACCGAGTCGTAGCCGCGCGCCAGCCGCCGGGCCGGCACCCCGAGGCGCACCGCGGCGTTGAAGATCCGTGCCCCGTCGAGGTGGATCGGCAGCCGGCGGCGCCGGGCGACGGCGACCAGCCGATCGCTCGCCTCGGGCCCGTAGACCGTGCCGCCGGCCATCATCGCGGTGTTCTCGACCGAGATCGCGCCGGTGCGCGAACGGTAGATCGCCTCCGGGGCGATCGCGGCCTCGACTTCCGCCGCCGACAGCAGGCCGCGCTCCCCGGCGACCGGCCGCGGCAGCAGCCCGGAGAGCGCCGCCATCGCCCCCATCTCGAAGAGGACGTGGTGGCAGGAGGCCTCGCAGACGAGCTCCTCGCCGGGCCGCGCGTGCAGGTGGAGGGCGATCTGGTTGGCCATCGTCCCGGACGGGGTGAAGAGCGCCGCTTCCGTTCCCATCGCCTCCGCCGCGGCCTCCTCCAGCCGCCGCACGGTCGGGTCCTCGCCGAAGAGGTCGTCGCCGACCTCGGCCTCGGCCATCGCCCGCCGCATCTCGGCGTCGGGCCGGGTGACGGTGTCGGAGCGCAGGTCGATCGGCCCGCCGGTGAAGCCGCCCGCGCTCACCGCTCCTCCTCCCCTTTCAGGTACTCGCGGCGCAGCTCGGCGAGAAGCCCGGTCGTCCCCGCCTCGGCGAGCTCCTCGATCAGGTCGCGCGCGGCCGGCTCCAGCCAGGCGACCACCCCCAGGTTGCCCTCGACCGCGAGCCGGGCCAGGTCCACCGCCTCCCGGTCGATCCAGCGCGCCGCCCGGAAGAACGCCTGCCCGCGGCTCTCCGGGCGGCCGAGCGCCAGCCAGAGCTCGGCGATCCGCGCCAGGTGCCCGGCCAGCGCCCGGTTCGAGGCCAGCCGCGGCGGTGCCCCCGGCAGCGGCCGCTCGAAGAAGGGCTCGAGGCCGTGGCGGTGGGCGGCGCGGGCGAAGCTCCGCACCGAGGGCCGGCCGCCGTGGAAGAGGGCCCGGTAGGCCTCCTCGCCCGACGCCAGGTCGCGGCGCTCCTCCGGCGTCAGGTCGGGCACCACCGGCAGGACGCGCCCGGCCCCCGCCGCCGCCAGCCGCCCGAGACCCGCCGCCACCAGCTCGCCGCCGTCCGTCACCCCGGGGACCAGGGGCCAGAGCGCGGCGCCCCCGGCCGGCACGGCCGCGAGCGGCGCCGGGTCGCCGGCGAGCAGCGCCTCGGTGGGGTCCCAGAGCCCGATCGCGCCGGCGGGCGGCGCCGCCCCGCCGGGGCGGACCTGGAAGAGGACCGGCGCGCCGGCCGCGGCCAGGCGCCCGGCCAGACGGCGGCGGGCGCCCTCGAGGCCCTCCGCGGCGGGCGGCAGGTAGACGACGTCGTCGGGCGCCTCGGGCGGCGCCGGCAGCGCGGCGCCGGCCTCGCCCGGGGCGCCCAGCCGCAGCCGGCCGAGGTCGAGCCAGGCGCCGGCGGCGCCCGGCCAGCGGCGCGGCCGGAAGCGGATCCAGAGCTGCCGCGGCTCGGGGCGGATCTCCTCGAAGCGCTCCGCCGGAGACGGGCTCGCCGCGCTCGTCACGCCCTCTCCCCGCTCAGCCGAGCAGCGCCGCCGCGAACTCCCGCGGCCGGAACTCGATCAGGTCCTCCGGCCGCTCGCCGACTCCCAGGTAGAGGACCGGCAGGCGCAGGTCGCGGGCGATGGCCACCGCCACGCCCCCCTTGGCGGTGCCGTCGATCTTCGCCAGCAGCACGCCGTCGACGTCCACGGCGCGCACGAACTCGCGCGCCTGGTTGACCGCGTTCTGACCGGTGGTCGCGTCGAGGACGAGCAGCGTGCGACGGCTCCAGCCGGGCGCCTCGCGGTCGATCACCCGCTTGATCTTGGCGAGCTCCGCCATCAGGTGCTCCTTGTTGTGGAGCCGGCCGGCGGTGTCCACCACCAGGTGTTTTACGCCGCGGGCCTTCGCCGCCTGAATCGCGTCGAAGACGACCGCCGCCGGGTCCGAGCCCTGCTGCTGGCGCACGACGTCCACCCCCAGCCGCTCGCCCCAGAGCTCGAGCTGCTCGATCGCCGCGGCGCGGAAGGTGTCGGCGGCGGCGAGCAGCACCCCCTCGCCGCGGTCGAGCGAACGCCGCGCGAGCTTCGCCACCGAGGTCGTCTTGCCGACCCCGTTGACCCCCACCGCCAGGGTGACGAGCGGCGCCTCTCCTCGCGCCGGCGGGCGCGGCGCGTCGAGCAGCAGCACGCTCATCTCGTCCACCAGCCGCTGGCGCAGGCCCAGGGCGTCGAGCGGGCGCCCCG
>JBFJMD010000251.1:0-4611 GCA_041634115.1 Thermoanaerobaculia bacterium
GACCTGACGATGGACGACGTCGGGGTCGAGGACCTCCTCGACGACATCAACACCGACGCGATGACCCCGGCCTGGGTCTGCTTCAACTACCGCCCCGAGGACCTCGCCCGCGACGCCTACGCCGGGCTCATCGTGGACGGCGAGCGGCTCTTTCCCCGCGACGCCCTGCGCGACGGCGGCTTCGAGGTCATCGTCTCCGGCTACCGCAAGGGCGTCGGCAGCTCGCGCGAGACCGCGGTCCAGGCGGAGAAGTGGAGCGGCATCCGCATCGCCGTCGCCGCATCGTTCGCCCCGATCCACGCCGCCAACAACATCAACCAGGGCGTGCTGATGGGCGACCACGAGATCCTGCGCCGGCTGCAGGCGGGCGAGGGGGTGCCGCTGGCGGAGTTCTGCCGCGAGATGGACTCGATCACCCGCCTCAAGGTCGCGAGCGGCGGCCTCTTCGCCTTCTCGCGGGCGCTGGCGGCGGGCGAGATCGAGCTGCCCGCGTCCGACACCGCCGAGCGCCCGATGACCATGACGGAGAAGATCCTGGCCGCCCACCTCACCGGCGGCGCCCCGGCCGCGGTCGCCCCCGGCGACGCGGTGGTCGTCCGGGTGGACGGGGGCTACTCGCACGAGTTCACCACCGCGCAGGTCCATCACTTCCTCGAGGAGGAGCACGGCGCCGACTACCGGATCGCGCACCCGGAGCGCTTCGCCGTCTTCGAGGACCACCTGATCTACGCCGACGAAGTGCCCAAGATGCGGCCCTTCGCCGACAAGATCGAGCGCCTGCGCGAGATGCAGCGGGAGTTCCAGCGCCACACCGGGGTGCGCGACTTCTCGGCGAAGGACGGCGTCTCCCCCGGCATCTGCCACGAGGTGGCGCGGGCCAAGCTCGTCGCGCCGGGCGAGCTCGTCTTCGCCACCGACAGCCACACCTGCATGGGCGGCTGCAACAACGCCGTCACCTGGGGGGTGGGGGCGACCGAGTACGCCGACCTGATCCACTCGGGCTTCACCAGCGTCGTGGTGCCGGAGTCGATCCGCTTCGAGCTCGCCGGCCGGCTGCCGGAGGGGGTGACGGCGAAGGACCTGATGCTCCACATCCTGCTCCACTACGCGAAGCCGCAGGCGACCCTCAACCGGGTGATGGAGTTCGGCGGCCCCGGGCTGGCGTCGCTGTCGATGGACGAGCGCGCCACCCTGACCAACATGGCGACCGAGTGCTCGGCCCGGGGCGCCATCGTCGAGGCCGACCTCGAGACCTGGCGCTGGCTCGGGCGCCGGCGGCCCGACCTCTCCCTCGACGCGATGCGGTCGGCCTCGGTCGCGCCCGACCCGGGCGCCGTCTACCACGGCGGCGTCCACGCCATCGACCTCTCGGCGCTGAGGCCGATGGTCGCCCACCCCGGCGACCCGGACCACGGCATCCCCTCCGATCCGACCAACGGCGCCTACATCGAGGACCTGGGCGAGGTGGCGATCGACATCGCCTACGGCGGCAGCTGCACCGCCGGCAAGATCGACGATCTCGTGTTCTACCACCAGGTGGTGAGCGAGGCGGTCGAAGCCGGGCTCAAGGTCGCCCCGGGGGTCGAGTTCCTGATCCAGTTCGGATCGCGCGAGGTCGAAGACTATTGCCGCGAGCAGGGCTTCATCGAGACCTTCGAGCGCGCCGGCGTGCGGGTGATCGCGCCGGGCTGCGGCGCCTGCATCGGCTGCGGACCGGGCGTCTCCGAGTCGGCCGACCAGGTCACCGTCTCCGCCATCAACCGCAACTACAAGGGGCGCTCGGGGCCGGGCCGGCTCTATCTCGCCTCGCCCCTCTCGGTCGCCGCCTCGGCCTTCACCGGCCGCATCTCCGCCTACCGACCCGGCATGTTCAAAGAGCGGCTGGTACCCGCTTGACGAGCCGCGCCGGTCAGGCGCTCACTCTCGTCGCCCGTGCCGAGCGCGGCGGCCTCACCGACTGCTGGTACTTCGGCGCCGCGGCCGCCGCGACCCCGGAGGGGCGCCTCGTCGCCCATGCCGGCGACCCGCGGCTGCCGGCCTACCTGCGCTCGGCGGCAAAGCCGGTCCAGGCGCTGCCGCTCGTCGCCGACGGCGGCGTCGAGCGCTTCGAGCTCGCCGACGAGGACCTGGCGATCGCCTGCGGCTCGCACGCCGGCCGGCCCGAGCAGGTCGAGCGCGTGCGGAGCCTGCTCGAGCGTGGCGGCTTCGGACCCGAGGACCTCGCCTGCGGCACCCACCCGCCGCTCGACGAGGAGAGCGCCCGCCGCCTGGTCGCGGCGGGGGAGACCCCGAGCGCGCTCCACAACAACTGCTCGGGCAACCACGCCGGCATGCTGCTCGCCTGCCGGCTGGGCGACCTGCCGCGCGCCGGCTATCTCGAGCCGGAGCACCCGCTGAACGTCCGCGCCGGCGGGCTGCTCGCGCGGATGGCGCGGCTCGCCGGGGGCGCCGAGGCGGGGGAGGACGGTCTCGAGCTGGGCGTCGACGGCTGCGGCCTGCCCGCCTACCGGATGCCGCTGGCGGCCGCGGCCCGCGCCTACGCGGCGCTCGCCGACCCGACCGCGGCGGGGCTGGCGGGCGACGAGGCGGCGGCGGTGGGGCGCCTCGTCCGGGCGATGGCGGCGGCCCCCGCCATGGTCGCCGGCCCCGGCCGATTCACCACCCGCTTGATCGAGGCCACCGGCGGCCGGGTCGTCGGCAAGGAGGGAGCGGCCGGCTTCTACGCGGCGATCGTCCGCGGCCCCGCGGCGCTCGGCCTGGCCTTGAAGATCGCCCACGGCGACTGCGAGTGCCGCGACGCGGTGGTGCTCGAGCTGCTGCGCCAGCTCGGAGTCCTTTCCGCGGCCGAGCTCGAGGAGCTCGCGGCCTTCCACCGGCGAGAGATCCGCAACCGACCCGGCCGCCCGGTGGGGGAGCTCGTCCCGGACGTCGAATTGACCGAGGGGTAGCCGAAGCCCGGGGCGGTGGAGGAGGCGGGATGGTGCGCAACAGGCTCACGACGGCGGCCCTGGCGCTCGGCAGCGCCCTGGCGCTCGCGGGGTTCAAGGAAGCCAAGGTCGAGGTGCCGGCGGCGCTCGCGGCCGCCGCGCCGATGGAGGTCTCCGGGCACCGGGTGCGGACGCTCAACAAGCCGATGGCGTTCGGCGCCTACCGGGTGACGGGCGTCCGCGAGGGGGCCGAGTTCTCCTGGTCGACCGAGGCCTTCGGCGTGCGCGGCGGCTCGGCCCGGCAGCGCTACCGGTTCGTGCTGGAGGGCCCGGAGGGGGAGGCGCGCGAGGTCGAGTGCCGCAGCCGGTCGATCGAGGCCTGGCGCGGGGGTTGGACCGTCGAGCTGACCGAGGCCTTCAGCCCGCGGCTCGCCTGCGGCCTGCGGAGCGAAGGGAAGCTATTGCGCCTCGTCCTGGGCTCGCGCGCCGGCGCCGAGCTGCGGGGCGCGCTCGTCGGGTCGGAGGGCGAAGCGCCGCTCCTCGCGGTGCGCTCGCTCCACAGGCTCGAGGGCTCGCGGCTGCCGCTCGGCGCGCCGGCGGGCTACGCGCTCGAGCGCGACGGCGCCGCCGTCGCCGCGGTCGAGACGCTCAACCGCGGCCGGATCTGGCTGGCGCCCGATCTCGACGAGCCGACCCGCGGCACCGCCGCCGCGGCCGCCGCGGCGCTGCTGCTCTACAATCCCGAGCTCACGCCGCAGGTGGAGTAGGGGTCGACGGCGAAGGGCCCCGCTCGCCCCACCGGCGACTCGGCCGGGGGAGCGAGCGGGACCCTTTGTCGTCTGCGTTCGGCCGGCGAGCCTAGTCGATGCTGAACTCGGTCTCCGAGATCGTCTGGTTGCCGCTCTCCTCGACCGCCAGCACCTCCCACTTGCACTCGTCCGCGTCCTCCTGGTCGAGCACCTCGGGCGGGACGGTGAGGCTGGTGACGTCGGGGCCGACCCGCGCCACGACCTCGGCGAAGTCCGACGCCTCGCAGCCGATGACGAGCTCGTAGCCGACGATCTCGCTGCCCGGCGGGTCGGCGACCGCCTGCCAGGTGAAGACGGCGTCGTCCGGGTCCACCGCCTCGCCGTCGATCGGCGAGAGCTGCACCGGCGCGTCCGGCAGGTTGTGGGTCAGCCGCGCCCGTCCTCGCAGGGTCACGCCCTCCGTCGTTCTCCCGCGGAACCGGTAGTTCCCCTCCGGGAAGAGCTCCAGCAGCTCCTCGAGCGACTGCTCCTCGAACGAGGGCTCGGCGCTCTCGAAGAAGAACTCGGTGATCCCCTGCTGGCCGACGCTGTTCTCCGCCAGCACGCTGAACTCGACGCCGTTGGGGCCGGTCATCTGCATCGTGTCCCAGCCCTCGCCGTCGAGGAAGACGTGGATCCCCGCGTCTCCGTCCGTGTCGTTGATCTCGATGTAGATCGCCGTGTCGGCCAGCTTCTTGGCCTCGGCCGCCGGCGCCGCCACGAACGCGCTCGTGACGAGCAGCGCCGCCATCGCCGCCGCCGTGGTCCAGATTCTCGCGTGTCTCATCCTCTCCTCCAATCGATCGCTGCGGGGTTTCGGTCTCGGGTCCGAGCGGCTCCCGCAGGCCGCTCTTGCCCAGGTGAGACGTAGGCGGAGACGGAATCCTTCGCGGGAC
>JBFJMD010000252.1:0-4594 GCA_041634115.1 Thermoanaerobaculia bacterium
GGCGATCCCGCGGTCTGCGCCGCGACCCCCAACTGCGTGCCGTTCAACTTCTTCGGCGGCCAGGGCCCCGACGGGCGCGGCTCGATCACCCAGGAGATGCTCGACTTCGTCGGCTACGTCCAGCGCGACTTCAGCGACCAGACCCTGCTCAACTTCACCGCCAACATCACCGGCGATCTCTTCTCGATGCGGAAGGGCACCGTCTCGTTCGCGGCCGGCGCCGAGTACCGTGACCACGAGGGCTCCTTCCAGCCCGATCCGATCGCCGCCCGCGGCGAGACGGCGGGCATCCCCTCGGGCCCGACGGCCGGCGGTTTCGACGTCACCGAGGTCTACGCCGAGGTCAACTTCCCGTTCACGTTCGACAACGGCGGCATCGACTACCTCGAGTTCAACCTCGCCGGCCGCTACTCCGACTACAGCACCTTCGGCAGCGAGAACACCTACAAGATCGGCGTGCTGCTGCGGCCGATCGCCGAGCTGTCGCTCCGTGGGTCGGTCTCCACCGGCATCCGCGGGCCGGGCATCGGCGAGCTGTTCGGCGGCGCCGCGCGCGAGGACTTCACTTTCCTCGATCCCTGCGCCGACGTGCTGGGCCAGATCGGCTCGGCCAACGGCGGCCGCGACGCGCCGCAGCCGCAGAACATCATCGACAACTGCGCGGCGCTGGGGGTCCCGGTGAACTTCGCGCAGCGCAACCCGCAGGTCTCGGCCGTCTCCGCCGGCAACGCGGGCCTGATCCCCGAGACCTCGGACAGCTACTCGGTCGGCTTCGTCTACAGCCCGCGGCGCTCCGGCGGGGGAGGCTGGAACGTGTCGCTCGACTTCTACGACGTCACCATCGACGACGCGATCCAGGGGCGCGACCCCGGCGACGTGGTCAATGCCTGCGTCGAGACGCTGGACCCCTTCTTCTGCAACCTGGTGGAGCGGTCGCCGGGCGGGGTGATCAACCTGGTCGACAACCAGCTCCAGAACATCGGCGCCATCGAGGCCTCGGGGGCCGACCTGGCTTTCCGTTGGCGGTGGCCGAACACCAACACCGGTACCTACGACTTCCGGTTCAACGCCACCTACCTGAACGACTACACGGAGCTGACGGAGAACCCGGACCGCTCGCTCAGCCGCTTCGACCGCACCGGGACGATCACCGACGAGACCTTCCAGCGGGCGTTCCCGGAGTGGAAGGCCCTGGCCGGCCTCAACTGGAACGAGGGGCGCTGGGGGGCGGGCATCACGCTGCGCTACGTCCACGACATGACCCAGGCCGACGCGGCGGGGACCAATCTCGATTCCCGCGTCTTCACGGATCTGCTGTTCAACTACCGGCCGCCGGTCAAGAACGACTCGGTCAACATCGTCTTCGGCATCAACAACGCCCTCGACGAGGATCCGGCGACCTGCGTCGCGTGCGGCGTCGTCGGCATGAGCGGCGTGGTCCACGACCTGCCGGGCGTCATGACCTACCTGCGGCTCGTGTGGGCGATGGAGAGCGGAGGGTAGAAGAGAGAATTCCGAGCGACGCTTTGCGGCGTCTCTGAAGCGGAAGGCGCTGGCGGGGGCCTGGCTGGCCCTCGCCGCGTGCGCCTCCCCCGAGCGCGAAGAGCGCGTCGTCGCCGACCTCGTCGGGGAGTTCGAGTGGGCGGAGGCGCTCGGCGAGACCGAGACGATCGACCTCGGGACGCCGGAGGGCGCCGTCCGACTCCGGCAGGGCTGGTCGTGGTCCGAGTCCGCCGGCGACAGGACCTACGCCTGGGGCCTGGGCGGCGAGTCGCGGGTGAGCTTCTTCGTGGCCGCGCCGCGCGATCTCGTGCTGCGCTTTCGCGCCTGGCCGCACCCTTTCGACGGCGGACCGCCGCAGGCGGTGACCTGGCTCGTCAACGGCGCCGACGTCGGCACCGTCGAGCTGCCCAACCGCTGGGGCGAGCATCGGCTCCCGATCGCGGCGGGCGCGCTGCGCGAGGGCGTCAATACGCTCGAGCTGCGCTACCGGCGCACTGCCGAGCCGGGGCGGCGGCGGGGAGGGACGGAGCGGCGCAGGCTCGCGGTCGCCTTCGACTGGATCCGCTTCGAGGGCCTGGCGGACGCCGCGCCGCGCGCCGACCCCGAGCTGGCCCGCCTGACCGTGCCCTTCGGCACCCGGGTGACGTACCACTTCGAGGTCTCCGGACCGGCGCGGCTGGCGATCGCCGGTCTGCGCCTCCGCGGCGAGGGCCGGCTCGAGATCGCGGTCCGGCAGGAGGGGAGCGAGGAGCGCCTGGCGGCGGCCCTCGCGACGCCGCGCGACGGGCTCTCGATCCCCCTCGACACCCTGCCCGGCCCGGTGCGACTGAGGCTCGAGGCCCGCGGCGCGGCGGGCGATCGCCGCGGCGGGGTCTCCCTCGAGGGGCCGGTGGAGGTGCGCGCCGCGGTGCCGCCGGCCGAGCGCGCCGGGGCGGGAGCGGCAGCGGGCGGCGAGGGCGAGCCGGCGCGCGAGCGCCCCGACATCGTGCTCTACACCGTGGACACCCTGCGCGCCGACCGGCTCGAGCCCTACGGCTACGGCCGACCGGCGTCGCCGCGGATCGCCGCGTTCGCCGCCGAGTCGGTGCTCTTCGAGCGCTGTCTCGCCCAGGCGCCGTGGACGCTGCCCGCGATGGCGTCGGTCCTCACCGGGCTGGGCCCGCGCGTCCACGGCGCCGGCGAGCGCGGCGGCACCCGCCTGCCGGACGAGCACCTGCTTCTCCCCGAGCTGCTGCAGCGGGCCGGCTACCGGACGGCCGCGTTCATCGCCAACGGTTGGGTGTCGGGGACCTACGGCTTCGACCAGGGCTTCGACCTGTTCGCGTTCGAGCCCGGCTCGCCCAACACCGCGGAGCAGATGCACCGCAACGCCCTGGAATGGCTCGACGGGCAGAGCGGCGAGGCGCCGCTCTTCGTCTGGGTGCACACCATCGAGCCCCACGCCCCCTACGATCCGCCGGAAGAGTATCGGCGCCGCTTCGCGTCCGGCGTCGCGGAGCGGGATCTCGGCGCCACCGAGAAGATGAAAGCCCTCAAGAAGGGCGCGGCGCCGGTGCGGCCCGGCCTGGTGGGCGAGCTCAACGACCTCTACGACGCCGAGGTCGCGTTTCAGGACGCCGCCTTCGGCGCCTTTCTCGACGCCCTGCGCGATCGCGGCCGCTACGAGCGGGCGGTCGTCCTCCTGCATGCCGACCATGGCGAGGAGTTCTACGAGCACGGCTCCTGGACCCACGGCCACAGCCTGTTCGACGAGATGATCCGGGTGCCGCTGATCGTGCGCTTTCCCGGCGCCGTCCCGGCCGGCCTGCGGATCGCGGCGGCCGCGCAGCAGATCGACCTGCTGCCGACGCTGCTCGAGCTGGCGGGCGTCGAAGACCCGCCGCAGCTTCCGGGCCGCAGCCTGATCCCCCTCGTCCGTTCGGGCGCCCGGGGACTCGCGGCGGACCCGGACCTCGCGGCGCGGCCGATCTTCTCGTTCCGGAACGGCAGGCACGCGAGCGTGTCGCGGGGGCGCTACAAGCTGCTCGCGGACGTCCACCCCTCCGGCGACCCCCTGTCGAAGCGGCTCTTCGACCTCGCCGCCGACCCCGGCGAGAGCCGCGATCTGGCGGAGCGCGAGCCGATCACGGCCGGGCTGCTCGCCTCCCTGCTCCGGCGCGAGGTCGCGCTCCAGCGGCTCTCGATCGCCACCGAGCCGGCGCGCCCCGACCCCGAGACCCTCCGCCAGCTCCGGGCGCTGGGCTACGCCGACTGACCCGGCCCGAGGCGGAAGCGCTCGCGGGTCGCGGCGCGGGGGACGCCGGCGCGGTCAGCGCGGGGTGGAGTGGCCGACCCGGTCCCAGAGGACGCGGGTCGAGCCGTTGCGGAGGTAGACCCCCGCCGCCTGGGTGTAGTCCCGGTCCAGGTAGACCTTGCCTTCTTCCTCCTCCCACCACAGCCGGGTCACCACGTCCGGTTTTCGCTCGCCGATCGAATACGCGTAATCGAACTTCATGTGTCCCGGCAGAAACCCCACGAGCCTCTCGCTCGAGCCCTCGGGAACTCTCGCCTTCCCGCGGGCAATCCTCCGGTCGGACTTTCCCAGCATGTCCACGCTGGGTCTCTCGGAGAAATATGGAATCGCCCCCGCCCAGACGACGGCGACCGATGCCTGCTCCGTGGTCAGCCGCCGCAGCAGGAGCGCCAGCTCCACTTTCTGCCGGTTGCCGAGAACATGGAGCGGAGGGTCGACCAGCAGCCACGCTCGCAGCGACTTGAATCCCCGGGGCGTGTTGACGCTGACCAGAGAGAGGATGAGCAGGGCGGCAAAGCCGTAGCGCACCCAGCGCTTGCCCGCTGCGCCGGAGCCGCCCAGGGCGAGGGCCCGCAGCTCCCCGAAGGTCACGGAGAGCAGAATGAAGAAGAGCGGCATGGCGACGCTCAGGTAGCGGTTGGCCCCGCCCCACCACTCCCAGGCGTCGCCGCCGACGTAGACGCTGTAGAGCACCTGAGCCGCGAAGACGCAAAACAGAAGCGAGACGTAGCGGTCGCGCCGGAGCCAGAGCGCGGCGCCGGCGCCGACCGCGAGGACCCAGTTCAAGTCGAGCAGGAA
>JBFJMD010000253.1:0-4577 GCA_041634115.1 Thermoanaerobaculia bacterium
CGGGCGCATCCGGACGCGCAGTAGGCACCCGGTGGGAAGCGCAGGCTCAGCTCGCGCCGGCCCCCGGGAGGGCCTCCCCGGAACCCGGAGCGCCGGTGGTGCTGAAGCGGCCTCTTCGAAGACGACCGGCACGGAGTCCGGCCGCTACAGCCGAGGTAGCCGAAGCGCCTCTTCGAAGACGCCCGGGACCGAGAGCGGCCGCCACAGCCGAGTCGCGCCGCGCAAGTTAGACTCCGAGAATGCGGCACCAGGCCATCGTCGGCGCCACCGCGACGGGAAAGAGCCGCCTGGCCCTCGAGCTCGCCGAGCGGCTCGGTGCCGAGATCGTCAGCGCCGACGCCCTCCAGGCCTACCGGGGCCTCGACATCGGCACCGCCAAGCCGAGCGCCGCCGATCGGGCCCGGGCGCCCCACCACCTTCTCGACATCCTGGAGCCGACCGAGACCTATTCGGCCGGCGAGTTCGCGCGCCGGGCGCGGCGGGCCATCCGGGAGATCGAGGCGCGGGGTCGCCCGGCGATCGTCGCCGGAGGCAGCGGCCTCTATCTGCGGGCGCTGTTCTCCGGAATCAGCGCCTTGCCGCGAATCGATCCCGGGGTCCGGCGGGAGCTGCGGCGCCGGCACCGGGCCGAGGGGCTCGAGACGCTGCGCCGCGAGCTGGCCGCGGCCGACCCGGCGATCGAGAGCCGGCTCGCCCCGGGCGACACGCAGCGGGTCCTGCGCGCCCTCGAGGTCGTCCGCGGCACCGGCACGCCGCTGTCCGAGTGGCTCGAGAAGAGCCCCCGTGGCGAGCCGGGGGTCGAGGCACTCACGATCGGTTTGACGGTGCCGCGAGCCATCCTGTACGATCGCGCCGCGGTCCGCGTCGGGCGCATGATCGAAGCCGGTTGGGTGCAGGAGGTGGCCCAGCTTCTGGGCCGGGGAGTGGATCCCGCCGCGCCGGCGTTTCAAGCCATCGGGTACCGGCAGATCGCCCGTCACGTCATGGGAAAGGGGTCGCTCGAAGAGGCCCTCCACGAGACCGTCCGAGCGACGCGGAGATACGCCAAACGCCAGGAGACGTGGTTCAGCAAGGAGCCCGGCGTTCACTGGATCCAGGCCCGGGATCCGGACGTGGCGCTCGCGGAGGCGCTCCATCTCCTGGCCCGCCGGGGCACGAGGTCGGTGCATGGCTAAGCAAGAGATCAACATCCAGGACGGCTTCCTGTTCCAGCACCTCAAGGCCGGAACGCCGATGCTCCTCACGCTCGTCACCGGCAGTCGCCTCGAGGGGAAGCTGAAGCGCTTCGATCGCTTCGCGCTCGTGCTGGAGAGCGAAGCGAGAGAGATCCTGATCTACAAGCATGCCGTGGCCTCGATCGAGGCGCACGCGGGTTAGTCCGCGCCTCCGGCAGAGCCTTGCGTCTTCCCGCCGCCGCCCCACGAAGCCGGAGAGCGATGCGGATTAGGTGCCTGCCGGCCCTCCTGGTCCTGGCCGGGTGCGCAGGCGCCGTCGAAGGGCCGGTGACCGGTCCGGCCCCGCGCGGCGACCTCCCCTTCCTCCTCTCGCCGCTGGCAGGCTACCCGCTGGCGGCCGGCGCCGAAGGGGAGCGGCGGCTCGTCGCCGCCCACGCCGCCCTCGTCGATCGCGGCGACGACGCCACGGCGCGCCAGACCGCGGCCGCGCTGCTGGCCCGCGATCCCGGGCTGCACCCGGCGACCGTGCTGCTGGCCCAGATCGACCTCGTCGACCGCGATTACCAGAGCGCCCTCGACCGGCTCGGGCGGGTCGTCGGCGAGCTGCCGGGCTACACCGCCGCCCTCGTCGTGCGCGGCCGCGCCGCCGAGGCAATCGGCGACGTGGCGCTCGCCTTCGAGTCCTTCCGCGCCGCCGCCGACGGCTCGATCGTCGCCCGGGAGCGCGCCGAGGAGCTGCGGCCGCGAGCCCTCGAGATTGTCTCCAACCGGGTCGAGGACGCGCTGCGCCGCAACCGCCCGGACGCCGCCGCGGCGGCGCTGGAGCGGCTCACGGCCTGGGCGCCGGACGCCACGCCGACGCTGCGGGCCGCGCAGCGGGTCGCCGCCGCGCGCGGCGACCAGGCCGCCGAGCTGGCGGCGGTGCGGACGCTCTCCGGGCGCTTCCCGGCGGACCGGGAGCTGCGGATCCGGCGCTCGGACCTGGAGCTGGAGGCGGGGGAGCCGGGCGCCGGTCTGCGGATCCTCCAGGAGCTGGCCGCGGCGGAGCCCGACGACCCGGAGCTGGCGGAGCGGCTCGAGCGCGCCAAGTTCCGCTGGCGGCTTGTCCTGCTCCCCGAGCCGGTGCGCGAGCAGGCCAAGCTGCCGGAGCTGACCCGGGGCGACTTCGCCTCGGTCCTGTACTGGCTTTTTCCCAGCGTGCGCTACGGCCGGGCGGGCGGCGGCCGCATCGCCAACGACGTCTTCGACCACCCCTCCCGGGAGGCGATCGTCCGGGTGGTGAACC
Organism: Thermoanaerobaculia bacterium; assembly: GCA_041634115.1. Lineage (GTDB taxonomy): Bacteria > Acidobacteriota > Thermoanaerobaculia > Multivoradales > JAHEKO01 > JBFJMD01. Next base: position 2,461 of record JBFJMD010000253.1, read on the forward strand.
TGGGGCTGATGTCGGTCGATCCGGCGCTGCACCGCTTCGAGCCGGGTCGAGCGCTCACCCGGCTGGCGGCGATCGAGAGCCTGCTGCGGCTGCTCGCGTCGAGCGAGCCGCGGCTCGCCTGCCTGCGGGACGGCGGCGCCGGCGGCGGCTCCGCCGAGAGCCTCTGCGGGGACGCTGTCCGCTGCCGGCTGATCGACGAGATCGGGGAGTGTCTGCCGAGCGCGCCGGTGTCGGGCGCGGCGGCCGTCGAGATGTGCCGCCGGGCGCTCGAGCAGCTCGGGGTGCGATGAACATCCCCAACCTGATCTCGCTCCTGCGGATGGGCCTGATCCCGCTGTTCGTGATCGCCGTCCTGCAGGGGGAGCCGCGGCGGGCGCTCGTCATCTTCGCCGTCGCCGGCGCCACCGACGCCCTGGACGGCTTCCTCGCCCGGGTGCTGCGGCAGATGTCGGTCCTCGGCACCTATCTCGACCCGATCGCCGACAAGCTCCTGCTGACCACCGCCTTCGTGATCCTGGCCATCCCCGGCGCCCATCCCGGGCTGACGATCCCGATGTGGGTCACGGTGCTGGTGATCGCCCGCGACGTGCTGATCCTGGTGGTCGCCCTGGTGCTCTACCTGGCGATGGGGATGTCGCGCTTCCTGCCGACGCCGCTCAGCAAGGTCAACACGGCGCTCCAGATCGTGGCGGTGGTGCTGGTGCTGACGACCGGCTTCGTGCCGCGCCTGGAGGGCGTCACCCTGTTCGCGATCTACGCCGTGGCCGCCCTGACGCTGCTGTCGGGGCTCGACTACATCTACCGGGCGAGCCGGATGAAGGAGGAGAACGACCGTGCGGCGGCCTGATCCGGCGCTTCTGCGCCTCACCGTCTTCGCCGGCTCCCTCGTCGCCGTCCTCGTCGTCCTCATCGTCTTCCGCAAGCTCTTCCTGCCGCTGCTCCTCGGCCTCGGTCTCGCCTACCTGCTCGATCCGGCGGTGACCTGGTTCGAGCGCCGCGGCCGCTCCCGGGTCTTCGGCGTCGTCGTCATCACGCTGCTGCTGCTGATCGCGCTCGCCGCGGTCTTCTTCTTCCTGCTGCCGACGATGGGCGACCAGCTCGAGCGCCTGGCCGAGCGGCTGCCGGAGTACAACCAGCGGATCCGCGACCAGATCCGGCCCTGGTTCGAGCGGCTGGAGGCCCGCTATCCCGAGGAGATCGGGGAGATCCAGGCCCGGGCCGTGGAGTCGCTGCGCGAGAACCTGCCGCGCCTCGCCGGCTCCGTCGGGCGCTGGACCCAGAGCCTCTTCGAGAACCTCTTCGACTTCTTCCTCTTCCTGCTCAACCTGGTCTTCGTGCCGGTCTTCGCCTTCTACCTGCTGGTGGACTTCCCGGCGCTCAAGAAGGGGGCGCGCGACCTCCTGCCGCTGCCCTACCGCGAGGTCATCGTCGCCCGCGTGGGCGAGGTGGACGCCGCCGTGTCGAGCTTCCTGCGCGGCCAGCTCACCATCGCCCTGGTGCTGGCGGCGATCAACGCCACCGGCCTGATGATCCTGGGGGTGCCGTTCGGGCTCGGCATCGGCGTCCTGGCCGGGCTCGCCAACATGATCCCCTACATGGCGCTGGTCGTGGGGCTGGTGCCGGCGCTCATCCTCTGCTGGGCGGAGAGCCAGAGCTGGCTGCTGCTCCTCGGCGTGGCGGCGGTCTTCGGCGGCGCCCAGTTCCTCGAGGGCACCGTCCTCGGGCCGCGGATCCTGAGCAAGAGCGTCAATCTGCACCCGGTCTGGGTGCTGCTCGCCATCATCGCCGGCGGCGGCCTCTTCGGGTTCATCGGCATGCTGATCGCGGTGCCGGTGGCGGCGGCGATCCAGGTCTTCGTCCGCCACTGGCTCGAGGTCTACCGGGGCTCGGCCATCTACCGGCAGGCGGCTCCGGCGGCCGCGGAGCCGCCGCCGGAGGACTGATAGACTGGCGCCGCGGTAGCGCTCCTTCGATGTCCTCCTTCGTCCACCTCCACCTCCACAGCCAGTACAGCCTGCTCGACGGCGCCAACCGGCTGGCCGACGTCATCGGCGCCGCGAAGGCCGCGGGCATGCCGGCGATCGCGCTCACCGACCACGGCAACCTGTTCGGGGCGA
>JBFJMD010000254.1:0-4567 GCA_041634115.1 Thermoanaerobaculia bacterium
CAGGCGCTCGACTACCGTTTCGCGATCAACGTCTCGGGGCAGAGCCTCGGCGAGGAGGGATTCCTCGACTTCGTGGTGGAGCAGTTCGAGCGCACCGGGGTCGAGCCCGCCCGCATCCACTTCGAGATCACGGAGACCTCGGCGATCGCCGACCTCCCGCACGCGATGCGCTTCATCGCGGTCTTGAAGCGCATGGGCTGCCGCTTCGTGCTCGACGATTTCGGCAAGGGCCTCTCCTCGTTCAGCTACCTCCAGAACCTGCCGGTCGACTTTCTAAAGATCGACGGCGGCTTCGTGCGCAACCTGACGTCGGATCCGATCCAGGCGGCGCTGGTGGCTTCGATCCACGAGATCGGGCACGTGATGGGGCTGGCGACGATCGCGGAGTCGGTGGAGGACAACGAGACGCTCGAGGCCCTGAAGAAGATCGGCGTGGACTACGTCCAGGGCTTCCTCTTCTCCAAGCCCGAGCCCCTGGACGACTTCCCGCCCGGCGAGTAGACCCCGCCCGCCCGCGAGGGCGATTGAAGCGACCCACCGCCCCGACGCTCCGCAGTGCTATATTCCGCCGGCGCCCACGCGAGACCGCCGCTTTGCACGCGGCCCCGGCCGCGCCCCGCCAGGCGGCTGAAGTTCAATCCGTTCCGAGAAAGGGAGGAAGTCCCATGTCCGTAGCCAAAGTCTCCGAAATCACCGCCACCTCCAAGACCAGCTTCGACGACGCCGTCAAGGTCGGCATCGAGCGCGCCTCCAAGACCCTCGACAACGTCACCGGCGCCTGGGTCAACGAGCTCAAGGTGGACGTGCGCGACGGCAAGATCGCCGACTACCGCGTCAACCTGAAGGTGACCTTCGTCCTGAAGGACTAGCCGCTAGGCCGGGCCCGCCGCCCGCACCTCTGCGGAGACGCCGTCCGCGTACTTGCGGAAGTTCTGGCCGAACATCTCGGCCAGCTTCCCGGCCCGGGCGTCGTAGGCGGCGGTGTCCTGCCAGGTCTCGCGCGGTCGGAGGAGCGCCTCCGGCACTCCTTCGACCCGCGCGGGAACGCTCAGCCCGAACACCGGATCTTCGCGGGTTTCGACCGCGTCGAGCTCGCCGCCGAGGGCGGCGCTCACCATCCGGCGGGTGTCGGCGAGCCGAATCCGGCTCCCCACCCCGTGCGGCCCCCCCGTCCAGCCGGTGTTGATCAGCCAGACGCCGGCGCGGTGCCGGCGCACCCGCTCGCCCAGCATGCGGGCGTAGACGCCGGGGTGGAGCGGCATGAACGGCGCCCCGAAGCAGGCGCTGAAGGTGGCAGCCGGCTCGGTCACCCCGCGCTCGGTGCCGGCGACCTTCGCCGTGTAGCCGCTCAGGAAGTGGTAGAGGGCCTGCGGCTCGGTGAGCCGGCTGATCGGGGGCAGCACCCCGAACGCGTCGCAGGTCAGGAAGATGACGCTCTTCGGGTGCCCGGCGCGGCCGTCGGCATCGGCGTGCTCGAGCTGGTCGATCGGGTAGCTGCCGCGGGTGTTCTCGGTGAGCGAGTCGTCGTCGAGGTCGAGCCGCCGGGTCTCGGGGTCCAGCACGACGTTCTCGAGGATGGTGCCGAAGCGGCGGGTGGTGGCGTAGATCTCGGGCTCGCCCTCGCGGCTCAGCCGGATCACCTTGGCGTAGCAGCCGCCCTCGATGTTGAAGACGCCGTCGGCGCTCCAGCCGTGCTCGTCGTCGCCGATCAGGGTCCGCTCCGGGTCGGCCGACAGCGTCGTCTTGCCGGTGCCGCTCAGGCCGAAGAACAGCGCCACGTCGTCGCGGCCGGCGCCGAAGTTGGCGCTGCAGTGCATCGACAGCACGTCGCGCTTCGGCAGAAAGAAGTTCATCACGCTGAAGACGCTCTTCTTGATCTCTCCGGCGTAAGCGGAGCCGCCGATGATCGCCGTCTTGCGCGACAGATCGATCAGGATGAAGGTCGGGCTGGAGGTGCCGTCCTTCTCGGGATCGGCCTTGAAGCCGGGGGCCGAGATCACCGTGAACTCGGGCGCGAAGTCGCGCAGCTTCTCGCCGTCGCCCTCGCGCACGAACATGTTGCGGGCGAAGAGGCTGTGCCAGGCGAGCTCGGTGACGACGCGGACGGGCAGCCGGTAGCGCGGGTCGGCGCCGGCGTAGCCGTCGAAGACGTAGAGGTCGCGGCCGCCGAAGTACTCGCGAATGCGCCGGTCGAGGTCGTCGAAGCGCTCGCGCTCGAAGGGCTTGTTGACGTCGCCCCAGAAGATGTCGCCCTCGGTCTCGGGCTCGCGCACGAGAAAGCGGTCGTGGGGCGAGCGGCCGGTGTGGGTGCCGGTGCGGGCGACCAGCGGTCCCGCTTCCGCGATCTGCGCCTCGCCGCGGCGGATCGCGTGCTCGTATAGCCGCGCGGGCGAGAGATTCCAGTAGGCGGCGCGCGCGCCGCCCAGTCCCTGGGACTCGACGCCGTGGCGGCTCGCGAACAGTCCTAGATTCTCCATCCGTTCCCTCCCCGGCCGGGCGAGCTGTCGCCGGCGGCGCTCGACGGAAAAGCGGCCACGAGCGACCGGACGAGCGGAAACGGCGTCGAGGGCATGTCGCTTCTCCTGAAGGCTGGGGCGGGAGGCCGGGTCCGTGAGGCTCGGCGGCCCGGCGCGTCTCCCACGGGTATTAAATCTCAGTTTATCCCGAATCGCACCACCCGACCGCGCGGGGCGGCCACCGCCCGGATGCTGTAAGCTCGATCGGCCCGCGGATCGAGTCGGTTTCGATCCCCCCAAGCCAACTGAGATGAAGATCGCACAGCGCAGCGTCCTCGTGCTCGGGGGCTCCGGACTGGTCGGCATGGCGGTCTGCCGCGAGCTCCTCGCGCGCCGCCCGGCGAAGCTCCAGATCCACAGCCTGTCGGCGGAGGAGGCGGAGGAAGCCCGGGCGGAGCTTCGGGCCGAGGCCGGCGCCACCGACATTGCGGTCTCCTCGGGCGACATCTTCGGCCTCGCCGGCGGCGCCTCGCCGCGGGAGAAGATCTCCGCCCAGATCCTGCCGCTCGAAGACGAAAAGCTCCCCGACTTCCTCCTCTACCGGCTGCTCACCGAGCACAAGCCGGAGATCGTGATCGACTGTGTCAACACCGCGACCGCCATCGCCTACCGCGACATCTACCGCGCTTCGCAAGAGCTCTGGGACGGGCTCGAGCGCGGCAGCGTCGAGGAAGACGCCGCGCTGGGCCTGCTCGAGTCGCTCTACGTCCCCCGCCTCATCCGCCACATCCAGGTCCTCTACCGGGGCATGATGGACGCCCGCACCGGGGTCTACCTGAAGGTCGGCACCAGCGGCACGGGCGGCATGGGCCTCAACGTCCCCTATACCCATTCCGAGGAGAAGCCGAGCCGGATGCTGCTGTCGAAGAGCGCGGTGGCCGGCGCCCACTCGATGCTCCTGTTCCTGATGGCGCGCACCCCCGGGGCGCCGATCACCAAGGAGGTCAAGCCGGCCGCGGCGATCGCCTGGAAGAAGATCGCGCGCGGTCCGATCGCCCGCCGCGGCCAGCCGATCCGGCTCGTGGACGCCCGGCCGCGCAAGCTGGGACCGACCTTCTCCACCCTGGACGCCGATGCGGCGGAGGAGACCGGCGGCGTTCTGGAGACGGCCTACATCGACACCGGCGAGAACGGCATCTTCAGCCTCGAGGAGTTCGCGCTCCTCACCACCGCTGAGCAGATGGAGTTCGTGACCCCGGAGGAGATCGCCGACAGCCTGATCTTCGAGATCGAGGGCGGCAACACCGGCCACGACGTGATCAACGCCCTCGACAACGCCGTGCTCGGCCCCACCTATCGGGCCGGCATGATGCGTCACTGGGCGATGGAGCGGATGGCCGAGCTCGAGCGGCTGGGCGAAACCCGCAGCGTCGCCTTCGAGATGCTCGGACCGCCGCGCAACTCCAAGCTGCTCTTCGAGGCCCACCTGCTGCGCGAGGCCTTCGGCACCATGACCGCCGTCCGCGAATCGAGCGGCGAGGAGGTGGCCGAGAAGCTCGACCGGCTGGTGCGCGATCGGCCGCAGCTCGCCAACGAGGCCGTCTCCGTGGGGATCCCCATCCTCCTGGCCTCGGGCGAGATCCTGCGCGGGCGCAGCGTCATCGTGCCCGCCAGCGCCCACGACGAGCCGGTCGACCCCGCGCGGCTCGAGACCTGGGTCGAAGCGGGCTGGGTGGACCTGCGGCCGGCCAACTGCGCGCGCTGGGTGGAGCGGTTCCGCAGCATCCACGCCGAGGTCGAGTCGATCCCCGAGAACGAGACCTCGAGCAGGCACTTGCGCAACCGCAGCTTCTGGGACGAGAACAAAGGCATCCAGCCCGGCAAGCTGGTGGGCTGGATCCTCTCCGTCGAAGAGCGCGGCGAACGATTCAAACGCTAGCCCGACTCAGGAGAGCGAGAATGGCGCCCGGCTTCAAGTTCTTCGACCAGGTGAACCGCGGTTTCGACCGCGCCGCGAAGCTCACCAAGCACGATCCCACGCTGCTCGCCCAGATCCGCGAGTGCGACAGCGTCTACCACATCTCCTTCCCGCTGCGCCGCGACGACGGCTC
>JBFJMD010000255.1:0-4553 GCA_041634115.1 Thermoanaerobaculia bacterium
AGGCCAGCCGCTCGCCGGCGCGGAAGGCGGCCGCGAGGACGTCCATCTCGAGCTCCTTCCTGGGGGCCGCGGCGGCGATGGCGTCGGCGGCGAGCAGGCTCTTCTCCAGAGGGTGGAGGCTGTCGAAGGGGCGCGGCGCGTAGTAGCCCTTGCGGTGGGTGACGCGGGATCCCTTGGCCCCGTCGACCTTCACCCGGAGCCGGCGGTAGCTGCCGTCGGCCTCGACGTCGGAGGCCTCGAACGAGAGCAGGTAGGTCACGGTCGAGCGCTGCAGCACCTGGCGCAGCTGCGATCCGAAGTTGTTGGCGTCTCGGAAGAGCTCGCCGCCGGTCTCGTTGGCGACGTAGAAGAGCGCGTCCTGGCCGACGGCGTGCACCCGCTCCTCGGCCTGGGTCACCGCGCGCAGACCCGAGATGTCCACGGTCTGGATCACGCAGTCGGCGCGCTGGAACTCCTCCAGCATCGACCCGATCTCGCCCTGGAGCAGCGTGTTCCCGTACATGTCGTCCGTGTCCACCATGTGGAAGGCGCCGAACTGCAGGTTGAAGCGGTCGCGCTGGTGCTCTTCGTCGTCGGCGTCGGGCCGGCGGCCGAGCAGCAGCCTGCCGTCGAAGCCCTCGGAGAAGTAGACGACGTGCTTGCGCCCCTGGACGCTGTCCAGCAGCCGCGCCAGGTTGGCCATCGACGCGCTCCACGACGACACCCGGCCGCGGGCGTAGCTCGCCTCCATCCGCGCCATCTGTTTGCCGATCACGTTGAGATAGGCGAGCACGCTCTCCTGCATCTGGACGACCGCGTCGGAGCGGTCGGCGTTGCCCAGGTCGCTGCTGGCGATGCCGCCGCCGGCCGCCGTCCCCTCGAGCAGGAAGCGCAGCGGGTCGCGCTGGGCGCCCTGGATCAGCCGCGGCGCCCCCAGGGTGTCGATCGCCAGCGCGAGCTGCGAGCGGTCCGGGGTGAAGGTGATGACCAGCCGGGCGCCGCCTTCGACCGAGTGGGTGGCGACCGCCACCAGGTCGGTGGGGTGGAGGTCGTTCAACACGAACTCGCGCGCCGCCTCGCGCGCCTTGAGCACCGCGGTCGGGCTGGAGAACGAGAGGTCGAAGAGCAGCAGGAAGTGGCGGCGCGCCGCCGCCGGGATCGCCATCTCGAGCCGGGACGGCGGGAGGCCGGCGGCGCCGGGCTGCAGGAGGTCGAGGTCGATGACCTCGAAGCCCGTCAGCCGCCGGTTCCGGCCCTCGTCCTCGATCGCGAAGTCGGCGGCGGTGAGGTCGCGGATCGGCTCGCCGTCGCGGTCGACCACGTTCACCGGCACCTGGACCTCGAAGACGCGGGTGGTGCCTTCGAAGACGCGGTCGGTGTCCTGCGCTCCGGCGGCGCAGGGCGTCAGGGCGAGACTGAGCCCGACGAGAAGCGGAGCCGCCCGCTTCCTCGGGACGGGACGCGGAAGCTGGCCTTCCATGGGACCTCCTCGGAAGCTATGGTCCCCATCAGCCTACTACGGCCGGGCGGTCGATTCAATTCCGAAGACTTCGGTCTGGGGGTGGAAGCCGAACCAGCCGAACCAGAGGGCGACGTGGCCCGGCAGCCGCGCCAGCGGCTCGCCTTCGCCGGCCAGCGGTTCCAGCCGTTGCTCGCCGACCCGCCAGCGGCCGCCGTCCTGGTCCACGATCTGCAGCGGCCCGTCGCCGGGGCGGAAGACCCGGTCCCCGCGGCGGTAGGCGCGCACCGCGCCGCTCGCCGGGTCGGCCACCAGCACCAGGCTCTCGCCGCCGAGCTCGTCGTTCACCACCCGGGCGGCGGCGAGGGCGTCGAGCGGGTAGGCCTTGGCCCGCCCGCCGACCCGCAGGGCGAAGACCTCCGCGTCGCGCTCCAGGACGTCGTTCTTGAGCCAGACCGGGAAGCTCACGCCGGTGCGGGCCCGGTCGGCGGCCCCGGGCCGGTAGTCGAACCGGTACTTGCCGCCGAGCGAGCGCTCCACCCCCTCGAGGTCGAGCACCCGGGTCTCGGGATGGCGCCGCCGCCACTCCTCCCAGGTGGTGAGCGTCATCGCCAGCACCGGCAGCTCGATCTCGGCCCGCGCCAGCCGTCCGACGACCGGGATGCCGGTCAGATTGCTCCACAAGGTGTAGCTCTGCCGGTCCACCATGAGCTTGTTGCTCCGGTAGAGCAGCCCGGAGGTGTCGAAGCGGCGCGCCTCGCCCGACGGCGTCCGCGTCGAGAACAGGATCCCCGAGCCGCAGAGGGTGCAGTAGCTGAGCGTCACCGGCTCGCCGCCGACCGTGTCGTTGAGCATCTCGTGCCAGTCGAGGATGCGCAGCGGATAGGCGCGCGCCTCGCCGCCGAGCAGCACGCCGAAGACCCGCTCGCCCGGGCGCAGGTAACGGGCCTCGTCCGCCGGAATCACCGGCGGGTCGTCGAGCGCCGGGATGCCGGCCACCGGCACCCCGCCCCAGACCACCTCTTCCAGCCGGATCCGCGCCGGCGCCCCCGGGTAGAGAATCCTGCCGTAGTCCACGTCGATCCGCTGCAGCAGCGCCAGCTTCCACTCCAGGTAGCCCTCCTTCGGCGTCAGGTCCTCGCGCCCGCCGACGTACTCGACCCAGTCGTGGTAGCGCTCGAAGCGCTCGCCGGTGAGCGCGGCGAGGGCCTTGCGGATCTCGGCGCGGCGCGGCGCCGGGGTGAAGAAGTAGGCGTCCACCAGGGCGGGGACGAGGGTGGCGTCGCCGGCCTCGGCAAGCCGCGCGGCGGCGGCCTTGCGCTCCTTGCGCTCCGGCGAGATCACCTCCTGGAGCAGCGCGTAGGCCTCGGCCGGCGCGATCTCGGCGGCCATGGTGGGCGCCGGGCCGGCGGCGGCGAGCGCCACCAGCGCGAAGACCGCGGCCCCCGGCGGAGCTGCCGGCCGGCCGCTCACCCGGTCCCGCCCTGGCCGCGGTTCAGCAGCGCCGCGAACTTGCGCGCCTCGTCGTGGGTGGCGTCGAGCTTGAGCGCCCGCTCGACGTGGTGGCGGGCCTTGGCGAGCTCGCCGATCGCCATGTAGACGCGGGCGAGGCCGACGTGCACCTCCGGCACCTCGCTGTCGGCGCGCAGCGCCTCGCGCATGTAGCGCAGCGCCTGCGTCGAGTCGCCGCGGGCGAGCGCCAGGTCGCCGCGGTAGACGAAGAAGAAGGGGTTCGACTCGTTGACGTCCTCGATCCGCGCCAGGACCTCCCCCGCCTCGTCGACGCGGCCGGTCTCCTGATAGGCGCGGGCGAGGTTGGTGAGGATCGGCACGTCCTCGGGGTGGAGCGCCCGGCCGCGCTCGAACAGCTCGATCGCCCGCGCCGTGTCGCCGCCGCGCAGCAGCGCGACGCCCATGTTGTTGATCGCCTTGTCGAAGTCGGGGGCGAGGGAGACGGCGATCTCCAGGTGCTCGCGGGCGGCCGCGAGGCGGTCCTCCATCAGCGCCTCGGCGCCCAGGTTGTTGTAGAAGTGGGCGGTCGCGGCGAGGTCCTCGATGGGCTTGAACTGCTTGTAGGACTTCGGCCGGTAGGGCAGGAAATCGAAGGTCTCCAGCTTGCCGTCCACGTAGAGCCCGGCGACGATGTGACCGCGGCTCACCACCACCCCCTCGCGGTAGTTCCAGCGCTGGTAGTCCCTGACCTCGACGTAGAACGGGTTCAGCCGCTGGTGCCGGGCCACGCCGACAAAGAGGTTGACGAACGACAGGCAGTTGCCCTCGCGGGCGGCGTAGGTGCCGGCGGCGTCGCGGGTCGGGGTGAGGGCGTAGCGCAGGTCCACCCAGCCGAAGATGAAGTCGATGACCTGCTCGGTGCGGCGGCGCTCGCTGCCGGCCGGGCTCAGGCGCTCCTCGACCGCGGCGACCAGCTCGGGGGTGAGCTCGAAGGGGAAGTCGACCGCCTCGGAGAGCTCGGCGCCGACGCGCTCGGTGACCTGCCCGCGCAGGTGGGTCTCCGGGTCGAAGGGCTGGTAGGGGCTGCAGGCGGCCGCGAGGGTGACGAGCCCCACGACGAGCGCGATCGGGTCGAGGTGCCGCCTTCGGGTCGCGAGGTCGTTGCGGGGCATGGACCCCATTTCTACAGGAAAGCCGGCCACGGGTCGATGGGGCGCCGCCGGCTCGCCGCGCGACGCTCGACTCCTTTTACGCCGACCCGCGATCGAGGGTTCGCTCTTCCCGGCCGGGCGGGAGGCGGACACCGATTCAATTTTCTGGATCAAACCGATCCAAGGGCTCGGATCGAAGCCCGATCCGGCCGCCGCCGGGCCCCGAGCGGCTCTTGTAAATGACTATAAAACAACAACTTGCGCTCACAACCCGGACGCTCCCGAAGTTGGCAGCCGCCTTGCTTGACTGAATTGTCGGGATGTCTGTACAATCCGCAGCACTCGCTGAGCTTGTCGGACTCATCTCACTGGCTTCCGTGTTGGTCGCCAGTTTCACAAAGGTAGCAAGTGGCGGGTTGATCCACGCGACCGGCTTGTCCGGGCGCCAGACCCGCCGATCGTTCAATCGCAAGGAGGACACTGAATGAACCGACTGAAGTGGCAAGGCCTCG
>JBFJMD010000256.1:0-4552 GCA_041634115.1 Thermoanaerobaculia bacterium
CCCCCACGGGTGAGGGCGCTACCTCCTCCAGCCGCCGCGCGCCAACTCCCCCGGCCACCGCAGGCGCGGTAGCGCCCGGACCTGTGCCGGGCGTTCAAACCCGTGCCGGCCGTTCGGACCCGTGCCGGGCGTTCGAATCGGCTGCGCCCCTGCGGGGCGCGACCTGCCTGATGCGCCCCCCCACGGGTGAGGGCGCTACCCTGGGGCGTCGTGGACCAGCGCTCGGGCGAGAGCGCGCGAGACCCGGCGGCGATCGACCGGCGCCAGCCGCCCCAGGCTCCGAAGGACCAGGCGCCGGTCGAGGGTGAAGAGCTTGAGCCGCACGAGCGACAGGCGGGGGAGGCCGGCCGCGGCAGGATCCCGCAGCTCGGTGTCGCCCGGCCAGGGGCGTCGGGCACGGGTCGTGATCATGGCCAGGTGGACGTGTCCTGAGGGGCCGAAGGCCTGCCGGCTGACGACCAGCGCCGGCCGCCGCTTGACGCCGCGCCGCTCGGCGAACGGGAACGGCACGACGACGACTTCCCAGGGGTCAAGGTCCATCGGTCGAAAGGTCGGGCTAGAGATCCCGGAAGGCCTCGTCGTCCTCGGGGCTGTTCCACTCCTCCGCGAGGGTTTGCGTCAGGGCGGCGTGGTAGGCGGCGTCGAAGGGCTCGACGCGCCGCAGGATCACCCGCTCCCCTTCGACCTCGTAGGCCACCGTGTCCCCCGGCTCGAGCTCGAGCCGGTCGCGAATCGCCTTCGGCACCGTCACCTGGCCTTTCGAAGAGAGTCGGCTGGTCTCCATCGGGACTCCTTTACTCTTTACGTAAAGAGTAAAGGAAAGGGAGCGGCCGTTCAACCCTGAAGGCGGATTCTCCCGAGCCAATCTGCCGGATCGCGGCCGCGGATCGAGCGCCGGCGAGGGCTCGAGCGGCTCGTCGGAGGTCGGGAATCCGAGCCTCAGCGGCGGCTGATCAGGATCATCGGACAGGAAGTGCGGCGGGCGAGGCGCAGGGTCGTCTCGCCCAGGGCCCGCCGGCGCTTGCCCAGCCGCCGGAGGCCCAGGACCAGGAGCTCGCAGTCGGAGGCCCGCTCGACGAGCTCGTCCTCGATGCGGGCGCTGCGCACCAGCTCGACCTCGACCGGCTCCGGCACCTCGTCGCTCGCCAGCTCCACGATCTCGCGCCGCGCCCGCTCGACGGCGGCGTCGGAGGTCCTCTCGGGGAGGATCCGCAGGTACTTGATCTCCGGCCCCGCGCTCCGCCACAGGCTCCCCAGCAGCCGCGCCCGGAGCGTGCTCTGGTCGCGCCGCCCGCCCACCGGCACCACGACCCGCCGCACCTCCGACAGCCGCCAGGTCTCGGGCGCCCGCAGCACGACGACGTCCGACTGGACCTCGTTGATGAGCCGCTCGAGGTTGGCGATCGTGGCCTCCTCGTCGAGGGCGCCGAGCCCGATCAGCAGGCTCTCGCAGCGGTGGCTCCGCGCCACCCGGGCGATCTCCGGCCACGGGCTGGGCGCTACCGTCGTCAGGCACTCCGGGGCGGACCCGGAAGCCACCGAGATGGTGATGGCGCGGGCGACCACGGCCTCCATGTCGACGAGCTGCTGGGCCAGGTCCCCCCGGTCCCACATGCCCGGCGGCTGGATGATCGAGAGCAGCAGCACCCGCCCCGCGCTCGGCGGCGCCAGGGCGTTGGCCACCTCGGTCATGCCGGGCGCGCTGGCCGGTTTGGCGATCGGCACCAGGACCAGGGGCGAGCGCCCGCGCAGCCGCACGAGGTCCGGGTCCCGGCTCTCGGTCGAGGCGTCCCAGACGTCGGCGCGATGCCGGAAGCCGAAGAGGTAGAGGGTGAAGCCGAGGATGAGCCAGACCCCGGCGATCGCTCCGGCCGCCGGCACCGCCAGCCCCTGGAAGAGGGCCAGGGCCAGACAAGCGAGCCCGCCGACGACCGGCACCAGCGGGAACCAGGGAACCCGGAACGGCACCTCCGCCACGCCGCCGCGGATCTGGGTCAGGATGTTGGTGCCGTGGGTGAGGGCGAAGGAGATCAGGAAGATGAGGCTCGAGACGGCGCCGGCGACCGCCACGTCGCCGACCACGAGCAGGATCGCCGCGACCACCCCCACCGTGGTGACGACCGCCCGGCCCGGGGTGCGCCAGCGCTGGTGGATGGCCCCGATCGCGTCGAAGAGCGTCCGGTCGCGGGACATGGTGAGCGCGACCCGCGAAGCCGCGAGGAGGTTGGCCTGGAGCGCCGAGACCATCGACAGCAGGGCCGCCACGATCACCATCCAGAAGCCGAAGGGACCCAGGAAGTTGCGGGCCGCGATCGCCACGACGGTGGCCGGGTCCGCGGCGCTCATCGCCGCGATCGAGCCGCCGGCGCCGACCCCCACCGTCGCGATGACGAAGAGCAGCGGCAGATAGATCGCCAGGGCGGTGCCCAGCGACAGCAGCATCGCGCGCGGGATCGTGCGCTGGGGGTCGCGGACCTCGCCGCCGACCGCCGCGATCAGGTCGAAGCCCTGGAGGGCGATAAAGGTGTAGCCCATGGCCTGCACGAGGCCGAGCGCGCCGCCGGGGAAGAAGGGGGAGAGGGCCGGGGTCCAGCTCTCCGGCCGCTGCACGGCGAGCGCCCACAGGCCGCCGACGATCAGCACCGCGAAGACGACGACCTTGCCGATCGTGGCCCACTGCCCGCCGCCGGTCGCCTTGCGGTAGAGGGCGACGCCGTAGAAGCCGGTGGCGCCGAAGGCCAGGGCGAGGAGCACGGCGCGGCTCTCGAGCCAGCCCGGGGCGCTTCCGGCAAGGGCCCGCCAGAGGTCGGCGGCGGCGAACTGGCCGTAGGCGGCGAAGCCGAGGGCGTAGAGCACCGCGGCCACGATCGAGGCCAGCCACACCACCCAGCCGACCATGAAGGCGGCGTCCGGGGAGAGCACCTTCTTGGCGTAGGTGTAGGTGCCGCCGGACTCCGGGAACGCCGCCGCCATCTCGGCGAAGGAGAGCGCGGTGAGGATCGCGATGAGTCCGTTGGCGGCGAAGGCCACGAGGGCGCCGGGGCCGGTGGCCGCGAACGCCACCCCGGCCAGCGCCAGGACGCCGCCGCCGACGATCGCGCCGACCCCGATGCCGGTGGCGCCGAGCAGGCCGATCGTGCGGCCCGTGCCGGAGGCCTCCAGCGGGGATGGGGGGGAGGGCCCCTCGCTCGTCGCCGTCACGCGAGGCATGATAGGGGTGTCGAGGGCTCGAGACAACGCTCGCGCCCGGCGTGATCGCCGGGCGCGGCTCCGGCGGGAGGCGGCCTCGACTCCCGACTCGGCGGCCGCCCCGCCCGCCGGTGGTAGCCTCTGCGGCGCCGTGCGACGCCCCCTGGGAGCCTTCGAGACCGCGGCGGCGATCACCGCGGAGGAGGGGGCCTTCAGCGTGGTGATCGCCCTGCGGCTGGCCAACGGGCCCGCGCCCGCGGCGCTCGAGCGGGCGCTGGCGGCGCTCCAGCGCCGGCATCCGCTGCTCGGCGTCCGCATCGTCGGCACCGGCCGGCGGCGGTTCTTCGAGACCGCGGGGGTGCCGCCGATCCCGCTCCGGCAGGTCGAAAGGACCGGGGACGAAGCCTGGCGCGGCGCGGTCGAGGACGAGCTCAACGGCGGTCCCGATTCCGCCGCCGGGCCGCTCGCCCGCTGCGTCCATCTCCCCGCGACGGTCGCCGGCGGGCCGTGCGAGATCGTCCTCGCCACCCATCACGCGGCGATCGACGGCGTCTCGGGCGTGCCGCTGCTCGACGAGCTGCTCGCTCTCTGCGCCGGCGCCGAGCCCGGCGGCGTGGCGGCGAGCGCCGGCCCGGACGCGGGCCCGGGGGTCGACGGGGCGGGTGGCGCCCTGCCGCCGTCGTCGGATGAGCTCTTCCCGCCCCGCTTTCGCGGCCTCCGGCGCCTTCCCGGTCAGCTCCGCTTCCTGCTCCGGCAGGGGACCGACGAGGCGCTCTTCAGGCTCCGCGTCCGCGGCGCCCGCCAGCCGCCGCTCCACGCCGCGGCGCGCTGCCGGACCCTCTCCTTCGCGCTCTCCGAGGCGGCCACCGCCGGCCTGGTGGGGCGGGCGCGGCGGCAGCGGGTGACGCTCAACGGGGCGCTCGGCGCGGCGCTGCTGCTGGCCGCGCACGAGCGCCTCTACGCGGGCGCGGAGCTGCCGCTCAGGTGCTTCACCTTCGCCGATCTGCGGCCCTCGCTGCGTCCGCTGCCGCCGCGCGGGCGGCTCGGGGCCTACGTCGTGCCGCTGCGCTACACGCTGCGGATGGGCCCCGGCCGCGGGCTCTGGGCCGTCGCGCGCGAGCTCGCCGTCCGGGTGCGGGCGGGGGCCCGCCGCGGCGACCGCTACCACGCCGTGCGGCTGATGCCGGCGATGATGGGGTGGTTGGTGCGGCGGCGGAGCGCACGCATGGCGGCGACCGCCCTGAGCTACGCCGGCGCGGTCTCGCTGGAGCGGCGCTACGGGGCGATCGAGGTCCGCGGCCTCCACGCCTTCGTCTCCAACATCCCGCTGGGACCCGAGATCACCGCCCTGGTCAAGCGCTTC
>JBFJMD010000257.1:0-4530 GCA_041634115.1 Thermoanaerobaculia bacterium
ACGCGGAGCGCAGGCGCGAGCCCTGCCTACAAAGTCTGAGCAGCTCGCGCCGGCCCCCGGGAGGGCCTCCCCGGAACCCGGAGCGCCGGCGGGGCCGAAGAGGACTCTTCGATCGCGCCGCCAGGCAGTGTCGGCCGGGGCGCACCGTCCCAGGGCAACGAACGGATATGAAGCGCGAGGGCCGGGAGAGGCCTGCCATCGTGCCAGGCGGGCTCTAGCCGGACCGTGCGAAGCTGGACGACCCCCAGGAACCGCAGAGGCCGCCGCGCGCGGCGCGGGCGGGGGGGAGAGGGTCAGGTGTCGAGTATGATCGCCGCCATGACCTTTCAGGGAGGCAGCGCCTGGGCGATGGTCCGCGAGATCGCCGACGGCTACATCCTCGTCACCTCCCGCACCTTCATGCGCATGACCCCCAGAGACGTCCAAACCCTCACCCGCGAGCTCGAGCGCCGGGTGCGCGAGATCCGCGGCGAGCAGCCCAGCCTCGAAGACACCTCCGCGGTCCAGCTCCGCCAGCGCCGCCTGCAACGGCTCAAGGGCGCCCAGATCGTGCTGCGCGGCGTGCGCGCGAAGAGGAAGATCTAGCCCGCCGGCGAGCGCGCCCCGACCCGGCCCGTGAGACATGCAGGCTAGCCTGGCCGCCGCCGGTCCGCTCGTTCTGGCCCTGCTCACCGCGCTGGCGATCGACCGCCTGACGGCGCGGCGGGGCCTCGCGCCTCCCGGCTTCTCGGCGCCGGAAGGCGCCGGCGCCGGCGCCCGGTGGCTGTCGGCGGGGCGCCGCGCCCTGGCGTTCGGCGTCCTGGCCGGGGTGCTCTGGATCGGCGTCTTCAGCCCGCTCGGCCACATCGGCGATCCGCCCGAGATCGATCCGTCGCAGCTCTCCGTTGCCCAGCTCTTCCTGCTCCACTTTCTCTTCGCCCTCGCCCTCGGGATCTGGTACCTGGCGGGCTTCGGTCCCTTCGCCGGCCGGCTGCGAAGCCAGCTCGGGCTGCGGGTGCGGGGGGTGGGACGCGAGCTGGCGCTGGGCCTCGGAGTCGGCCTCGTCGCCTGGTTCGTCGTGCTCTCGGCGCTCGTCGCCATCGGGGTGGTGATCTGGATGGTGGCGGGAGAGGAGGCGCTCGCCCGCGAGCCGCCGGCGCTCATCCCCTGGGTCGCCGCGCTGCCGGTCTGGGCGCGGATCGCGGTGAGCTGCTCCGCGGGGGGAGTCGAGGAGCTGTTCTTCCGCGGCTTCCTGCAGCCGCGGGTGGGGATCGCCCTGTCCACCGGCCTCTTCGTGCTGGCCCACGCCAGCTACGAGCAGCCGCTGATGCTGGTCGGCATCACGCTGCTGTCGCTCGTCTTCGCCTTCCTGGTCCGCTGGCGCCAGAGCATCTGGGCGGCGGCCGCCGCCCACGCGGCCTTCGACGCGATCCAGCTGCTGGTGGTGATTCCGCGGCTGATGGAGTTTCTCGGCCCCGGAGAGGGCTCTCCGGTGGCCCCGATCGCCGCCCTCGCCTGGCGTGGGGTGGCCGGCTGATCTGCTAGACTCCCGCGAGGTTTGAACGGATGTCCGCCCGCGTTCCGCGAGTCCGTCTGGCGATCGGAAGTCAGTTCGAGAACATCGAGCTCGTGCAAATCGTCATCGAAGAGTCGCTGCGGAAGCTCTGTCTGGACGAGGGGACGGCGCACTCGATCGGCATGGCCGTGCGGGAAGCCGTGGCCAACGCCATCCAGCACGGCAATCGCCAGGATCCCGGGAAGCGGGTCGAGGTGGACTGCGGGGTGGAGGGGGACGAGGTGGTGATCCGGGTCGAGGATCAGGGCAGCGGCTTCGACCCCGCCCGGATCGGAGACCCCCGCCTCCCCGGCAACCTGCTCAAGCCCAACGGACGGGGCATCTTCTTCATGCACCAGTTCATGGACGAGATCGATTACAGTTTCGGAACCGACGGCGGAACGGTCGTCACGCTCAAGAAGCGAATCACCGCGCCGGAGGACGTATCCGAGGAGCGCGACAAGGAGGAACGATGAAGATTTCGGCGAGGCACGTCAAGGGAGTCACCATTCTGGAGCCGAAGGGGAAGATCACGATCGGCGCGGGCGACATCGCCCTGCGCGACGCGGTGCACGAGGCGCTCGCCGCCGGCTCCAAGAACATCCTGCTCAACCTCGGAGACGTCACCACCGTGGATTCGTCCGGGGTGGGCGAGATCGTGTCCGCGTTCACCACCGTGACCAACCGTCAGGGCAAGCTCAAGCTGCTCCACCTGCCGCCCAAGGTCAACGACATCATGCAGATCACCCAGCTCGTGACGGTCTTCGACATCTTCGACGACGAAGAGGAGGCGGTGAAGTCGTTCGAGTAGCCGAGCCCGACCTTCCAGGCGGTCGCGGTCAGCGCCTCCAGCGCGTCTCCCGCAGGCTGTGGAACTGCCCGCTCGGGTAGTTGCGGTAGCCCTCCAGCGCCACGGGCATCACCGCCACGTTGACCTTGATGAACAGGCTGACGTAGGGGAGGTCGCGGGCGAACATCTCCTGCGCCTCGAGATAGTAGGGACGGCGCTCGGCGGGGTCGGCGAAGCTCGCCCCCAGCTCGATCAGGCGGTCGAACTCCGGATTGAGGTAGCGGCCGCGGTTGGCGCCGGCCGGCGGCACGCTGCGCGAGTGCAGGATGAGCTGATAGATGTCGGGATCGGCGATCCCCAGACGCACCAGGCTGAAGAGCTGGAAGTTGCCGCGTTTGATGTCCTCGTAGAAGGTGGCGAACTCGAAAGAGCGCAGCTCGATGCCCACCCCGACCTCCGCCAGCATCGCCTGGATGATCTGCGCCTGTAGCAGCGACGTCTCGTCGGTCGAGACCTTGTAGGTGATCGTGAACCGCGGCGCGGGGCCGTCGCCGTCGGGATCGGGGTAGCCGGCCTCGTCGAGCAGCGCCCGCGCCGCCGCCGGGTCGTAGGGCACCGGCTCGAGGCCGTCGTGACGCGCCCAGTGCCCGGGCCGCAGCAGCGACTCGGTCACCACCCCCAGCCCGGCCCAGATCGAGTCGACGATCTTCTGGCGGTCGATCGCGCGGGCGAAGGCCCGCCGCACGCGGACGTCGGAGAGGATCGGGTCTTCGAGGTTGAAGCTCAGGTAGACGTAGTTCGAGCCCGGGTCCGTGACCACCCGGAGGGCGGGATCTTCGCGGAAGCGCGAGACCACGTCCGGGGCCAGGGCGTTGACGACGAGGTGGACCGTGCCCTTGCGCAGCTCGAGCGCCCGCACCGTGGCGTCGGGCACCTCGCGGACCTCGAGCCGGTCGAGGGCCGGCCGCCCCCTCCAGTAGCCCTCGTTCGCGGCCAGGACGACCCGGTCCGGGGTCTTGGAGACGAACCGGAAGGCACCGGTGCCGACCGGGGCGCGGCTGAACTGCTCGGGCCGGCTGCCCTCGGGCACGATGCCGAGATACGACGTCAGGTTCGGCAGCAGCGCGCCGTAGGGCCGGGTGAGGCGGAAGTCCACGACGAGCGGGCCGGCGGCCTCGACCCCCTCGACCATCGCCAGGGCGCCCCGCTTCGGGCTCGCCACGGTGCCGTCGAGCATCGTGCCGAAGGTCCAGACGACGTCGGCCGCGGTGAGCGGCCGGCCGTCGTGGAACTCGACCCCCTCGCGCAGGTGGAAGCGCCAGCGGTGGCCGTCGTCCAGGACCTCCCAGGCGGTGGCGAGGCCGGGCGCGAAGCCGCCCTCGGTGTCCGGCTCGACCAACCCCTCGAGGATCAGCTCGAACAGGCGGCCCGAGGCGTAGTCGCTGCCGACGCGGGGGTCGAGGTGGAGCGGGGCGTTCTCGAGCGCCACGACCAGCGACTCGTCGGCCGGCGGCCCCGGTCCCGAGGACGGCCGGCAGCCGGCGAGGAGCGCGCAGCCGGCGGCCAGTGCGACCAGCGCGACGCCGATCCGCCCGGGCGGCCTGCGGATCGGGAGGTCTGTTAGGATGCCGCTCAAAACCGAGCCCGGCGCGAGTCGCGAGATCGTACCACGCGTCGAGCCTCACGACCCGCTCTTGCGCCCTCCATCCAGAACGACCGCGGTCGCGGCCTGCCGCCGGTTCGGCGCCGCGCTGCTGATCGCGCTCGCCGCCGGGTCCGCCGGCGCCCAGGAGGGCGACCGGGAGGCCGAGCTGGAGCGGATCCGCGCCGACATCGCGCGCCTCCAGGCGCGGCTCGAGCGGCTGCGCAGCGAGCGCTCCGGGGTGGCCGGGGCGCTAGCCGGGACCGAGCTGGAGCTGGAGCTCCAGGGCCGCCGCGTCCAGGAGGTGAGGACCGAGCGCGCCCTGGCCGCCGAGCGGCTCGCCGAGACCGCGGCGCGGATCTTCGACCTCGAGGCGGAGTTGAAGCGGTCGCGCTCGGTGCTGCGCGAGCGGCTCGTCGACCTCTACCGGCTGGGGCGCGCGGGCCCGCTGCGGCTGCTGCTGTCGATCCGCTCGGAGCGCCACCTGCTGCCGGGCATTCGGCTGCTGCGCTATCTCGCCCGCCGGGAGGCGGGGGCCATCGACGCCTTCGTCGAGAGCCGCGC
>JBFJMD010000258.1:0-4526 GCA_041634115.1 Thermoanaerobaculia bacterium
TCGAGCTCGCGGTCGATCTCGGCCAGGCGGGCCTCGACCCGCTCCTTGAGCTCGTTGACCGCGCGGCCGAACTCGCGCCGCTCGGCGGGCGGGACCTCCTTCAGCCGGGCGAGCAGAGCCCGGACGATCCCCTGCTTGCGCCCCAGCCAGCGCAGCCGGAGCTCTTCCCAGGCGTCCCGGTCCGCGACCCGGGCGGCCTCCCCCTCGAAGCGCCGGACCTCTTCATCCGGCGCTCGCGGCGGGCTCCCCGGGACCGTCTCCGCCGCGCACACGGGTCAGCTTCCCGCGGTCGGCTGCTGCTCCAGGGCCTCTTTCGCCGTCGCCGCGATCGCCGCGAAGGCCTCCGCGTCGCGCGCCGCGAGGTCCGCCAGGACCTTGCGGTCGAGCCCGCAGCCCGCCTTCTTCAGGCCCTCGATCAGGCGGTTGTAGGAGAGTCCGTTGAGCCGGGCGGCGGCGTTGATCCGCACGATCCACAGGCTCCGGAAGTTGCGCTTCTTCTGCCGTCGGTCCCGGTAGGCGTAGCCGAGCGACTTGTCGACCGCCTGCTTGGCGATCCGGTAGGCCTTCGACTTCGTCCCGTAGTAGCCCTTGGCGAGCTTGAGGACCTTCTTGCGCTTCTGGGTCTTCTTGTTTCCGCGTTTGACACGTGGCATGTTCGAACCTCGTTGGCGCTCCCGCCGTGGGAGCGGTCAGTGCGCCGCGCGACGTCCGCCCGGCGCGCCGGCCCCGCTGGACAGGTCCGTTCCAGCGGCGGCCGGCATCGGTCAAGGCCGCCGATCTCGATCGGCGGCGCCTTTCAGCGAGCTCGGCTAGGCGTTCAGGATCTCCTTAACGCTGCGCTTGAACCGCCCCACGACCTCCCCCGCCTTGCGCAGCTTGCGCTTCCGCTTGGTGGTCTTCTTGGTCAGGATGTGGCTGTGCATCGAGTGGCCGCGCATCACCTTGCCGCGGCCGGTGATCTTGAAGCGCTTGCTGGCGCCTTTGTGGGTCTTTTGCTTGGGCAACTCCTTCTCCTTTCGCGCCCCTCCGGCCGCCCGGGTCCGCTCCCCTCGAGAGCGTCCCCGCCGGACAGGGTCGGCTAGTCTACCACTACCCGCTCAGAGCTCCCGGCTGCGCTCCGCCGCCCGCTCCCGGATCCTGCCGACCACGGTCTCCAGCTTTTGGCCGCCGAGGTCCTCGCCGGTGCGCAGCCGGAGCGCCACCTCGCCCGCCTCCTGCTCGCGGGCGCCGACCACCAGCATGTAGGGGACCTTCTGCACCTGCGCCTCGCGGATCCGATAGCCGAGCTTCTCCGCCCGGTCGTCCAGCTCCACCCGCAGCCCGACTTCGTCGAGGCGGTCGCGCACCCGGCCGGCGTAGGCCGCGAACTTCTCCGACACCGGCAGCACCACCGCCTGGACCGGCGCCAGCCAGACCGGAAAGGCGCCGCCGGTGTGCTCGATCAGGATCGCCAGGAAGCGCTCGATCGAGCCCAGCATGGCGCGGTGGATCATCGCCGGCCGGTGCTCCGCGCCGTCCGCCCCGACGTAGGTCAGGTCGAAGCGCTCGGGGAGCTGGTAGTCGAGCTGCACCGTGCCGAGCTGCCACTGGCGGCCGAGCGCGTCGCTCACCTGGAAGTCGACCTTGGGGCCGTAGAACGCCCCCTCGCCCGGATTGGTGGCGAACTCGACGCCGTGATTGGTGAGCGCCGTGCGCAGCGCCGCCTCCGCCCGCTCCCACAGCTCGTCGGCGCCGAGCGACTTCTCCGGCCGGGTGGAGAGCTCGATCTCCACGCTCTCGAAGCCGAAGACGTCGTAGAGGCCGAGGATCAGGTCGACGGCGTCGACCACCTCGCGCTCGATCTGCTCGTCGGTGCAGAAGATGTGGGCGTCGTCCTGGGAGAAGGTCCGGACCCGCGTGAGCCCCGAGGTCACGCCGCTGCGCTCGTTGCGGTGCAGGCGCCCGAAGTCGGCGTAGCGGATCGGCAGATCGCGGTAGGAGCGCAGCCGGGTGGCGTAGATCAGGCAGTGGGTGGGGCAGTTCATCGGCTTGACCGCGAACG
This sequence comes from Thermoanaerobaculia bacterium, assembly GCA_041634115.1. GTDB lineage: Bacteria > Acidobacteriota > Thermoanaerobaculia > Multivoradales > JAHEKO01 > JBFJMD01. The sequence continues at coordinate 2,042 of JBFJMD010000258.1, forward strand.
GGCGCTCGTCCAGGTCGGTGAAGAACATCGCCTCCTTGTAGTTCTCGTAGTGCCCGGAGGTGCGCCACAGGTCGACGTCCAGGATCTGCGGCGTGATCACCTCGTCGTAGCCGTGCCGGCGGTGGAGCTCGCGCACGAGGTCGACGAGGGCGTTGTAGAGCACCGCCCCCTTGGGGTGGAAGAAGGGGCTCGCCGGCGCCCGGTCGTCGAGGCTGAAGAGATCGAGCTCCGCCCCCAGCCTGCGGTGGTCGCGGGCGCGCGCCTGCTCGATCGCCTCGAGGTGGCGCTCCATCTCGGCGGTGCTGGCGAAAGCGGTGCCGTAGATGCGCTGCAGCATCTCGTTGGCCTCGCTCCCCCTCCAGTAGACGCCGGAGGCGTCGAGCAGCTTGACCGCCTTGATCTGCGAGGCCCGCTGCGCGTGCGGCCCGCGGCAGAGGTCGGTGAAGCGGCCGTGCCGGTAGAGGGTGATCGCCTCGCCCTCGGGGATGTCCTTCAGGCGCTCGACCTTGAGCGTCTCGCCCATCTCCCGGAAGAGCTTCTCGGCCTCCTCGCGCGACACCTCGATGCGCTCGAACTCGCTGTCCTCGGCGAGGATCTGGCGCATCTTCTCCTCGATCCTCTCCAGGTCCTCCGGAGTGAACGCGCGCGGGAAGCGGAAGTCGTACTGGTACTTCTCGGAGTGGTCCTTGCGGCCGACGTCGATCTCGACCTCGGGCCAGAGCCGCTTCACCGCGTCGGCCAGCACGTGCTCGGCGCTGTGGCGCAGGAAGGGCCCGGCCTCGGGGCTCTGGACGGTGAAGAGCCGGAACGAGCCGCCGCGCCCGAGCGGCTCGCGCAGGTCGACGCGGCGGCCGTCGAGCTCGGCGCCGACCGCGTCCTTGGCCAGGCGCGGGCCGATCTGAGCGGCGATCTCGAGCGGCGTGGTGCCCGCCGGCACCGACTTCTTCGAGCCGTCCGGCAGCACGAGCTCGACGGGCTGACTTTCGGGGGACATCGGCGGGGGTGCCTGGATTGAAGAGACCTGGTAGGCGCTAGCGGACTCGAACCGCTGACCTCTACCGTGTGAAGGTAGCGCTCTAACCAGCTGAGCTAAGCGCCTGCGCTCCCGCGCGGCTGAAACTCGGAGCCGGGCGCCGGGGATCTGGTAGGCCCGAGCGGACTCGAACCGCTGACCTCTACGATGTCAACGTAGCGCTCTAACCAGCTGAGCTACGGGCCTGTCGCGACGTGAGCGGCGCCGGCGGGTCCAGCCGCCAAAGGCGCCAAACGCTAACACCGCTCCCCGGGGCTGTCAACGACGCCCCGGCGGCGGCGGGACCAGGCGATCCAGGCGGCGAGCTCGAGCAGCAGCAGGACGGCGAGGGCCGATGCGGTGACCCACGGGTGGTCGCGCGCGAAGTCGAGCGAGACGACGATCGCCGCCAGGGTGAAGACGACGAGGGCCGCGCAGGCGAGGGCCTTGCCCCGCGGGCGCGGTTGGAACGGGGTCCGTCGCCCGTCGGGACCACTCGCGGCGGAGGGCTCCGCGGCCGGCGTGGATCTCCGGGCTCCTTTCGAGAGGCTCAGCCGAGGTTCTCCGCCAGCCCGTAGAGGCGGCCGTCGTCGAGCTGGTAGAGGAGCGGCGCCACCGTGATCTTCGGGTAGGACAGCCTGAGCCGCTTGGCCTCGGCGATCACGAAATCCACCTCGTCGCCGATCTCGAAGAGCGGCGCGAACTGCAGGAAGTGCTGCTCCGCCCTTTCCGGGTCCCAGCCGGCGCCGTCGACGAGGCCGTCCACGAACTGCCGGCGGCGGCTCGCCAGGTTCACCATGCCGCAGCCGGTGTGGCCGAGCAGCGCCAGCGCCCGCACCCCGCCGACGGCGATGGCGTAGGAGACCTTGAACTCGCTCGGGCGCAGGTTGCCGCCGCCCGAGCGCAGGATGTAGGCGAAGTTGTCGGGGATGCGCAGCCGCTTGCGGTGGTCCATGCACATGCCGATCAGAAGCTCCGCGCGCTCGTAGTCGCGGTGCTCCGCCCCCAGGTTGTGGTAGCGCACGAGGTCGCCGATGGGCGTGTCCCGGTAGGCCGCCGGAACGTCGTCCGCGGACTCGATGGGGATCAGCCGCTTCACTTCGAGTAGCGCGGCTCGTAGAGCTGGACCTCGAAGCCCCCCGGCACCTTGAAGAAGGTGACGAGGCCGTAGCCCTCGTCGACGATCTCGCCGGTGAACTCGACCCCGCGGCTCTCGAGCTCGGCGACGGTCCCTTCGATGTCGTCGCAGTAGAAGGAGATGTTGTGGGTGCCCGAGCGCTTGCCCTCGCGGTCTTCGTCCGGGTGGCAGCCCATGTCGGCCTCCGGCAGGTCGAAGATCAGCCAGCCGCCGCCGACGTCGTGCGCCGGCAGCCGCAGCTTGTCGCGCAGGAAGGCGCGCAGCTCCTCCGCCTGCGAGCTGTAGAACATCGTGTGGACGCCCTTGATCATGGGGAACCTCCGGTCGGCGGCAGA
>JBFJMD010000259.1:0-4517 GCA_041634115.1 Thermoanaerobaculia bacterium
AACACCACCAGCTCGAAGGCGTAGGAGCCGCGCACGTCGGCGACGAAGAACGGATCGACGGCGGTCGGGTCGGAGAGCGTCGCCGAGCTCCCCGCCGGCCGGAAGAGGAGCGTCCACTCGAAGGTCAGCGCGTCGCCGTCGACGTCGGACGAGCCCGAGCCGTCGAGCCGCACGACGTCGTCGAGGAAGGCGATCTGGTTGGGGCCGGCGTCGGCCACCGGCGGCGTGTTGACGGTGATGATGCTCACCGTGTCGGGGGCGCTGGGATCGCGGCCGTCGGAGACCACGAGCTCGAAGACGTAGGTGCCGGCGAGGTCCGCCTCGAACGTGGGATCGACCGCCGTGGGGTCGGAGAGCGTCGCCGTCGTGCCCGCCGGCCCGCTCACGAGCGTCCAGGAGAAGGTCAGCGGATCGCCCTCGAAGTCGGACGAGCCCGAGCCGTCGAGCTGGACCGTGTCGAAGACCGAGATCTCCTGGTCGGGACCGGCGTCGGCCACCGGTGGCACGTTGCGGACGTGGAGGAGGGCGGCGTCGATCGGGCTGTCGAGAGCGCCGTCGCCCACGACCAGTTGCGCGACGTAGACCCCGCGGCGGTCGGCCGTGAGCTGCGGGGTCGCGGCGGCGGGATCCGAGAGCGCCGCCGCCGAGCCCGCGGGCCGCACCGCCAGGGTCCAGGCGAAGGCGATCGGATCGCCGTCCGGATCGAACGAGCCCGTGCCGTCGAAGGTGACCGTGTCGCCCCGAATCGCCATGTGGTCGGGCCCGGCGGCCGCCACCGGCCGGCGGTTGCCGGCCCGCACCGCCGCCCGGTCCGGCTCGGAGGCGTCGGTGCCGTCGTCCACCACCAGCCGGGCGACGTAGGCTCCCGGGAGATCGACGACGAGGCTGGGGGTCGCGGTGTCGGCGTCCGCGAGCGCGGCGGCGCTCCCCGGGGGCGCGCTCTCCAGCACCCACTGGAAGGCGAGCGGGTCGCCGTCGAGGTCGAGCGAGCCGCTGCCGTCGAAGACCACGGTCGCCCCGAGCAGGGCGACCTGGTCGGGCCCGGCGTCGGCCGCCGGCGGCAGGTTGAAGAAGGTCGTCGCCGGGTTCTGGACTTCCACCCGGCAGGTCTCGGTGACCGTGTTGCCGCTGTCGTCGGTGGCGGTCGCGGTCCAGGTCAGCAGCCCGATGCCGGGGAGATCGGGGAAGGTCAGCGTCGCGCCGCTCACCTCCACCGGGCAGGCGGTCGGGTCGGTGCTCGCCGCCGCCGCGGCGCTCGCCTCGTCCGTCGCGGAGTCCCCGGCGTCCTCAGGACCGCGAGGCTCGGGGATCGGCGCCTGCGCCGCGCACCGCTGGATCTCGCCCTTTTCTTGTCCGGTGATCACGCCGTCGCTTTTCAGCTCGTTCGTCAGGTGCGCCACGCAGCTCACGAACTCCCCGTGGTTCCCGGCCTCGACGCCGCAGATGAGGATCCGGTCGGAGATCGTGCAGCCGGTCGAGAACAGCACGTTGATGACGCCGGTCTCGCACTCGACGATCGACACGGTGTCGCTCAGGTCGGAGTCGGGGCACTCGTCCTGGTCGTCGGGCACTCCGTCGTCGTCGACGTCGTCGTTGCGGCAGAAAGGATCGCCGATGGCGACCGCGACCGGGCAGTTGTCGACCGCGGTCGCGGTGAAGGCGGCCGAGCCGACCACGCCGTCGAGAGCCGCCGGGGCGTTGCACAGCCCGCGCGGCGGCTCGGGATCGACGACGGTCAGGGTCGCGTTACAGGTGGCGGCGGCGCCCACCGGGTCGGTGACCGTGAGGGTCGCGGGAATCGATCCCGGGTCGTACGGCGGCGCCGGGCTGGTGACGAAGTCGAGCGGCGCGGCCTCGGGGTCGTAGGAGCCGGCGTCGAGCGGCGGCGATGCCGAGCAGACACCGAGCTCGGTCTCGAGAGTCGAGGACTGGCAGATCGCCACCGGCGGCAGGTTGTCCTCGAGCCGGCAGGTCGCCGAGCAGCCGTCGCCGTCCCGGGTGTTGCCGTCGTCGCACTCCTCACCCGGGTCGAGGAACCCGTCGCCGCAGATCTGGCAGTCGGGGTCGTCCCGGTCGATCAGGCCGTCGCCGTCGTTGTCGATGCCGTCGTTGCAGATCTCCGCCGTGAGAATGGTGCCGACCCCGCCCAGCATCACCGGCAGACCGGTGTCGGTGCGGATCGCGAGGATGTCCAGGCCGGAGAACTCCGGCGGCCCGGTGAAGACGTTGTGGAAGCAGCAGTGGCTGAGATTCGCCTGCGTCGTCGCCGGGGAGAGCGCCTGCAGCTCGGCGGTGGGCGTCGCGTTGGTGAAGGACTGATCGAGGGTCTCGAGCGGCACCGGCAAAAAGCCCCAGCCGCCGCTGGTGTTGGCCTGGGTGAGAGCGATGAGCGATCCGCCGATCTGGTTGACGTAGTCGGCGATGTCGGGCTGCCGGGCGTTGAGAGCCGCCACCTGGGTCGAGGTGATCCCGCCGGTGGTGTGGAACGACACCGACGGGATGTAGACCATCGCGAAGTCGGAGAAGTTGACCGCGGCGATGTCGGCCGTCGTCCGCACGTGGGTAACCGGCGCCCCCGGTCCGCCGTTCGCGGGGCTGTTCCAGCCGTTGAACGAGAAGAGAGCGGTGCTTCCGTTGACCCCCACGGCGAGGATTCCCACGCCGCCCGCCTGCGAGCGCGCCAGCCCTTCCTGGAATAGCGTGGGATAGAGGCCGCCGCAGCGCGTCCCCTGGCAGTGGCCGGAGTCGTCGGCGTCGTCGCCGCTCACGATCACGAACCCCTGACCGTGGGCGGCGGCCGAAACCGCCAGCACCGATGCCAGGAATGCGAGAGCGACTCTCCTCACCGAGTCCCCAACCCCGAGATACGCCCTGCGACGCCTGATTGCGCCATGGGTCTTGCTGTTCTCGAGCTTGTGCTTTTGCCGCAATTATAGCATTGCTGAATCTATCGGGAATTCGCAATATCTCTATCAATATTCTTCGGGCCCGCACGAAGCGGCACCGGGAACTCCGCTCCCCCCGGAATTCGCGCGCTGACGGACCCGACAGGTAGGCGACCGGCTCCCCGCCGCCCTACCCCGCCGCGAGCCACGAGAGCACCGCGATCGCCAGGAACAGCACCCAGGACAGGTGCCGGCCGCGGGTGAAGCCGGCCGAGCAGATGGCGCTGGCCGCGAAGGTGACGGCGATCCACTCGAGGATCGTCGACCGCGCCTCCGTGCCCGGCGACCCGGCGAGCGCGAGCAGGATCGCGCCGAAGCCGAACCATGCGATCGAGGTCACGTGCCAGCCGAAGCGCAGCGTGCGCTTGGTGAACCAGTCGCTGCCGAAGAGCTTCGGCAGATCGCGGCGGAAGAGCCGGACCAGGATGTACTGCTCCCCGAGCCAGGAGTGGAGCACCCCGGTCGATAAGGCGACGGCGGCGCCGGCGATCAGCAAGAGATCCATCTCACACCCCCTCGTGCGATTGGCAGCCCGCGATCAGTCCTCCGGCAGCCGGAGCGCCGGGACCCCGCGCTTGCGGCCCGGATCGATCGCCCGGTACATCGACCGCCACTGCCGGTGGGTGTCCACGTCCGGGCGAAGGGCGTCGCACTCCCGCGGGACCTCGCCGAGCGTGCGGTACTCCCGCCCCCGGAAGGTGATCGAGCCGTCCGGGTGAACCCGGCCGACCCGCTGCCGCTCGGGCGCGGTCGCCCCTCGAAACGCGAGAACTCTGGCCACCGTAGGTCCAGCCTAGCAGGTCGAGTGGAAGAGTCCGCCGACCGGCTCGGACTTCCGCAGGCGGTTGTAGAGCGCGACCGCCTCCTTCGTCGGGAGGACGTGGACCTCCACGGCCCGCGCTTCGAGATACTCCAGCGTCTCCGGCCGCACCTCCAGCCTGCGGAGCATCCCGCGCGAGAGCACAACCGCTGTCGCCCCGTGCTCGAGCAGCTCCTCGACGTCCGCCGGCTGGATCCCGGGACTGTGCCGGGTCCCGGTCTCCCCCCAGTCCCACTCGCGGGAGCCCCCGGGCCAGAGCTTGGCGTCCTTGTAGGTGTGCCTGCCGTCGAGGACGATGCGGCCCCAGGAAGCGTCGCTGATCCGCGGCGAGAGGCTCGCCTTCGAGCGCATGGTCATCTCGCGTGCGCCAGTATAGCCTCGGGCACGAATGACGAGAGGGATCTGGACGCGTCTGCCTCGCCCCGCGATCCGGGAGGGATTCGCCCTTTCGGCGGCGCTCGAGCGACGCCGCTCGGTGCGGGAGTACAGGGAGCGGGCGCTGACGCTTCGGGAGCTCTCGCAGCTGCTCTGGTCGGCGCAGGGAGTCACCGACGAGGAGGGGGACCGGACGGCGCCTTCGGCGGGGGGCCTCAAGCCGCTCGAGCTCTGGGTGGCGACGGCGGAGGGGCTGTTCCGCTACGACCCCGACGGACACCGGCTGGGCCGGCGCTCGACCGTCGACCCGCGGCGGGCGATCTACGACACCGCCCTCGAGCAGGAGATGATCCTGCAGGCGCCGGCGGTCTTCGTGT